>JANQFB010000455.1 GCA_028278085.1 Chitinophagales bacterium | reverse complement strand
ACCCCGCTTTGGCAACATACCTTTGATATGCCGGACCTGAAAGAAGGACGGATATCGCTCAAAAATTCCTCGGGAGGCAAATTGTTTGCCCGGTTGATCATCGAAGGTATTCCTGCCAATGAAGATACGACGGATGCCTCCAATAACCTTGATATCACCGTTACCTATAAATCCATGGATGGTACGTCCATAGATCCCCGCAGTATTGTACAGGGTACGGACTTCATGGCAGAAGTCAGGATCAATAATCCCCAAGGCCAGGCACATTATAAAGAAATGGCATTGACCCATGTACTGCCCTCCGGCTGGGAGATCCATAATACACGGCTGGACGGACTGGGTGAATGGGCGGATGCCGATATCCCGACTTACCAGGATATTCGCGACGACCGGTTGCTGACCTACTATGATGTCGGCCCAAAAGGACAAAAGATCTTCAGAGTCTTGCTCAACGCCAGTTACCTGGGACGTTTCTACCTGCCGGCCGTATATTCCGAGGCAATGTATGATAGAACCATTAATGCCCGCCAGGGCGGCCATTGGGTAGCCGTGGTAAAACCCAAATCCATTTAACAACGGGACATGAAGAATATCCGGTTTTCGACAGCACCGACAAAGCCACTCCTACGCTTGTGGAAAGGGATGGGCCTCTGGCAATGGTGTTGGGTATTCCTGGCCATGCTGCTATTGTCCGGCTATTATTTTTGCCTGCCCGATCCTTTGTTCAAAACCCCGGTTTCGACGGTTTTGGAAGACCGAGAAGGGAATTTGCTGGGCGCCAGGATCGCTGCCGATGAACAATGGCGATTTCCCTATTCGGATACCGTTCCCGATCAGTTTGCCAGGGCAATTATCTGTTTCGAAGATAAGCGCTTTTACCGGCACCCGGGCGTCGACCCTATTGCCTTCCTCCGGGCTATGTGGATAAATCTCCGGCAAGGCAAAATAATCAGCGGTGGGAGTACTCTTTCCATGCAGGTGATCCGGTTGTCCCGTAAAAACAGGTCCCGTACCATCTGGGAAAAACTGATCGAGATCGTGCTGGCAACGCGACTGGAGATCCGACATACCAAATCCGAAATATTGGCGCTTTACGCTTCCCAGGCGCCTTTTGGGGGAAATGTGGTCGGATTATCCGCGGCATCCTGGAAATACTATGGCCGGAGTCCTGAACATCTATCCTGGTCGGAGTCAGCGACTCTTGCGGTTTTACCGAACAGTCCCGCTCTGATCCACCCCGGAAAAAACCGTCAAATGCTGCGCCAAAAGCGCAATAAACTCCTGGAAAGGCTATACCAACGGGGACAAATAGATTCGATCACCTGTGTGCTGGCCAAGACGGAACCCTTACCGGACAAGCCGATCCCTTTGCCCTCCTATGCGCCACACCTGCTCGATAAAGTACAGGCTGCTGCCAGCCGCCAACCGTCGATCAGCAGGCTCCGTTCGACCCTCGAAGTGAATTTACAGAACCAGGTCAACCGGGTGATCCATAGGCATTATTTGAGATTAAGCGAAAATGGCATCCACAATGCGGGTGCTATGGTGGTGGATGCCGGTACCGGGGATGTTCTGGCATATGTGGGCAATGTTCCGGGCAACCAACGGATGAACGGTTCGGCTGTGAACATGATCACTGCTCACAGAAGCTCCGGCAGCATCTTCAAGCCCTTCCTCTATGCCGGGATGCTCGATGCCGGTGAGCTGTTGCCACACACCTTGGTAGCAGATATTCCTACCTACTTCGGGAGCTATACCCCCAAAAACTTTGACCTGACCTATGATGGCGCCCTGCCTGCCAGTGAAGCCCTTTACCGATCCCTGAATGTTCCTGCCGTCCGGATGTTGAACCGTTATGGCGTACAAAGATTTCATGACCTGATGATGCAGATAGGTGCAACGACACTCACGAAACCGGCCAGTCATTATGGCTTGAGCCTTATTCTCGGAGGCGCTGAAGCTTCCTTATGGGACCTGGCAGCCATGTATTCGGGAATGGTCAGGCAATTAAAGTTTTACCGGACCAACCAGGGTAAATATGACCGGCATGCTTTCCGGCCGCTAAATTACCGGCTGGACCACTCCAGGAAAAATGCTACAGATGATAAAAACCTGATTTGGGATACGCCATTGTCAGCCAGTGCTATATGGAATACATTTGAATCATTGATCGAAGTAAAGCGTCCGGGAGTCGAAGGCTATTGGCGAAAGTTTTCTTCCAAAGGAAAAGTTGCCTGGAAAACAGGTACCAGTTTCGGATTCCGGGATGCCTGGGCAGTGGGTTGCACACCGGATTATGTGGTTGCCGTATGGTGCGGCAATGCCGACGGAGAAGGAAGGCCCGGCTTGACGGGATTAAAAGCGGCAGCACCGGTATTGTTCGATATATTCGATCTGCTGGATCAGGAGTCGGGATGGTTCGAGCAGCCCTATGACGATATGGTTGAAATTGCGGTTTGCCACAAAAGCGGACACCGTGCGCTTCCGATCTGTGCCGAAGTCGATACCGTTCTGGCATTGGAAAGCGGTCGCCGGACCCGGCCCTGTCCCTATCATAAAATGATACACCTGGATCCGGCGGAACAATACCAGGTGCATAGCGAATGCGCCTCTCCCATGGATATGGTCCACCGTTCCTTTTTCATTTTACCGCCGGCCCAGGAAGGATTTTATAAGCGTAAGCATCCGGATTATACCAGTCTTCCCCCCTACCGTAATGATTGTGCGGTAATTGCCCGGCAATCAAACCCGGCCATGGAATTGATCTACCCCAAAAGATCCTCCCTCATCGCTATCCCGGTGAACCTGGATGAAACCAGTAGCAGTACGGTTTTCGAAGTAGCTCATCGGAGAACCGAAGCGGTCATCTACTGGCACCTGGACGACAAATTCCTGGGAACGACCAAACATATTCATGAATGGGCCCTGAATCCGGTACCGGGGCAGCATTCCTTAACCCTGGTTGATGAAAGCGGAGAGATCCTGCGGCGGCAGTTCGAGGTGTTTTGAAAGGCTTAGGATCCTTTATTGACGATCTTTTCCAGCATTTGAATGAATTCCGGGGGTCTTTTCAGTCCCGGGTAATTCCCTTCTTTGGTAAGGTCTTCATTCAAAATAACGATCGTTGGATATAACCTGACTTGCAGGAATATCGCCAATTGATGCATGGCATTGCGTTGGCGACGGGTCAGGTTATTGTTCCGTTTGGGATTGCTATAGGTTTTGCCGTTAAAGTTGATCGTTTCGGGGCCTTCTGCATCGAATTTGATCGCGTAAAAGTTCTTGTTGACATATTCGACCACCTTGGGATCTTTAAAGGTTTGTTGATCCATCATCCGGCACGGGCCACACCAATGGGTAAACGCATCGACCAGGATCTTCCGGGGTTCTTTGGCATTTAATTCCTCAGCTTTTTCAAAGGATATCCAATTTATTTTGGCCGGCTGATCGGTTGTTTGGGCATTCGAAAATCCGTATACATATACAAAGGTGCATAGAAGTGCAAGTGTTTTCATGACATGGTTTTATAGTTGGTTAAAGGCTAATAATTCATTCAATTTGGCCCGAAGGTTCGCGGCGTTGATATTGATGTCGATGATCGTTCCGTTTTCATCGAGTAAGTAAGTGGTCGGAAGCCGGTCGGCATCATAAAGCTTTTTCAGATCTTCGGAAGGGCCGTTGACATCAGCGACCTGTATCCAGGGTAAACCATCTCTTTCAATACCTGCTATCCATTCCACGGCGCTGGTATCGATAGAAACCCCGAAAACTTCAAATCCTCTATCCTTGTATTCATGATAGATGGGTTGAAAATAAAAACAATTCTCATTCGTACAGACCTTGCTATAGGACGCCCAGAATTCTACCAAAACGATCTTTCCCTTCAATGAATTCAAGGAAACAAGCTCACCTTGCGGGGATCTCAGGGAAATATCCGGAAAATTCATCCCTTTTTCCAGGGAGCTAACAGGCTGCTGATCAAATAACATCGATTGATGCTGATAGATCCAGATACCTGTAAGCCCGAGACTACAAAGGGCAACGATCATGATCGCCCATTTCAGCCCGGTAAACTTCCGTTGGTTCAAAGATAAGACATCTTTTTCCAATTCCGTGGAAATATCTACCCACAGCCCGCTATCGGGTTGCAAGGTATCAAAACGCATTTTATTTTCCCGGCAGTACTTTTCTATTTTGTCCATATCCATTCTTTTCGTTTAATATGCTGATTAATTTCTTTTTACCCCGGTGATATTGCGACATAGAGGTCGAGGCCGATATGTCGAGGATCTGCGCGATCTCCTGGTGATCATAACCTTCGATCAGGTACAAGGACAAGATCGTGCGGTAACCGTCAGGCAGCCTGGATAAGGCTTCCTTCACCGCCTCCACCGTCAGCTCGTTCGCGGGAACTTCTTCTTCTTGAACCGGTGCAAGGGCTTGAGCTTCCATATCTTCAAATAACTGTAATTTCCTTTTTTTCAGGTGATTGATAGAATGATTGATAACGATCCGCTTCAACCATGCGCCAAAAGTCGATTCCTGTTTGAATTGATCCAATTGCCGGAAGGCTTTTAAAAAAGAGGCCTGAATAATATCTTTGGCATCTTCCTCGTTGTTCACGATGCGGTAGGCAATGTTCAGCATTGACCGTACATACAGGTCATATATCTTGAACTGCGCCTTTCGCTCACCTCTCCTGCAGCGTTGGATTAATTCATGATGTATGGGTAAAATCTGGCCCATCCGGAAACTTTCCGCTAATTTCGTTCGATCTAAAGACTGCAATAATGTATGGATTATTGCACGGGCATGCAATTTTTTTTATAACCGTGATGCCCGAACAATTCCGAAATATTCAAGTATAATACGTAAATGCTTGGATTTCAAGTTTCAATAAAGCTATAAAACTCAATGATGAAAGACGCAGTAAATATAAGTCAATCGGTTGCGATACTGATCGATGGTAATAATATCGAAAAAAGCCTTCACAGCCTGGTCAGGGACAAAAACGCCATGATCAATTTTGACACCCTGATCCCCAAATTGCTCGATAACCGGAGTTTGAACCGGTTGATCTATTTCCGCGAAGGTCAGCAGATCTCAGCCAAACTGGCCGACCGGTTGCAGGACCACTATCATGGCTCCGTGGTCCCCTGCCATAAGTCAGCCGATATCCCCTTATCGATCAAAGCTACCCAAATCGCCAGGAAAGTCGATACCATCATTATCATTTCCGGGGATTCGGACTATGTGGAATTGGTCCGGCACTTGAAATCGGAAGGTGTAAGAGTGGAGATTGCCGCCGTAGAGCAAAACACCGCAAAGATACTGATCGAGGAATCGGATTATTTCATTCCTGTTGACAAACAGGATTGTTTTATCTTTCGTTCGGGGAAAGAGCACCGTAAAGGGAAATAGAAATTTCCGGATCTAATAAACCATCATCTTTGCCGTTTGATGGATCGTTTTACCCGAGTATAGCTGGACCAAGTAAATACCCGTTTCCAAATGTTCGATCCGGAAGTGTGCGGCTTGCGCTGTAAACACACGGGAGGGCGATTGATAAACAACCTTACCCTGGATATCAATTACCCTGACCGAAGCATTTGGATCCTCCGTTGATCTGAGTGTAAAATAAAATGCCCCGCGATTGGGATTCGGCACGATCGATATCCATTCATCCTTCCCTGGCTCGATAACCACATTGGGTTTTGGCGGAGGAGGTTTTAGCATTTCCAGCAATACCGCCGGGGTATCCGTTATGATCCCGTCGATCCCCCAGTCCAGCAAGGTTTTCATTTCATTGGTGTCGTTAACTGTCCATTTCCAGATCTCCAGGGATTGCTGATGCGCATAATCCACAATGCTCTGACTGAGGATGACCCCCGGGCCAAAGGCATCCGCATTGACGGAAACTGCCTCGTCGATGGCGGTGGTGGTACCCAAAGAACTGAGATATAAAGTGGGAATGGCAGCATTAAGGGTTTTTACCTGACTGAGTTCGCCCGGGTTATAAGAAAAAATGATCACGTCGGCCTCCATATTCAAGACTTCTACCAACTGGACTACCTCAGTGACCATGTTCCCGGTTTTCAGTTCAATACATACCCTTATGGAATCTTTAGCCAATAAGAGGGCTTCCCGGAGGCTGGGGATCAATGCTCCTGAAAAATCCGGATGAAACCAGGAACCGGCGTCGAATTGCCGGAGTGAATCATAAGACATTGTGTTGATATTGCCCGTTCCGTTGGTGGTGCGGTCGATGCTGGCATCGTGCATGATCATCAGCGAATCATCAGCCGATTTCCTGACATCCAGCTCGAAATAATCCGCCCCGAGCTCGATCGCCCGGGTGAAAGCAGCTAAAGTGTTTTCCGGGGCTTCCATCGAGGCGCCCCTGTGGGCAATGACTTTTGTGGTATCTGCTTTGGTCATGAACCCGGTTCCAAGGCTAAGCCCTGTGAGCAAGGCTGCCAGGTAAAGGCAGTAGCGCCCCCTATTCTTATCTCGTTTTTTTTCCAAGCCAAACATATCGGCAGATTAAGGTTGGCCGGCATTCACCGCTCCGGTCAATGTAATACAACCTTATAGGTCCTGAACTCCACGGGACTATGGATACTAACCAGGTATATACCGGCTGGAAATTCCCGGGCATCGATCCTGGTATAACCAGTTGTTCCCGCCTGGGAAAGCAACACCTTCCCGGAATAATCGGAAACAGTTATCCGTGCTGCATCATGAGCATCCGCCCGGTTGATGTATATGCTTTTTTCAACACTGTACACAAAAGGGCTTTCTTCGATGTTTTCGGACACTGCGCTCGATTGTGTCATTAAAGTAACCTCATTGGAAGGTCCTGACAAGGAATTCAGGTTAGCCTGGTTGCCATCCGCAACATTCATCACAAACACCTTATAGGCTTCTCCCAAAACAAGGGCATTTCCTCCGGCATCGGTTGCATCCGACGCCAACACTGTTACGATGGGATCGACGGAAGGATTGACCGTTGGGTCAATTGACGTATAATTTGCGCTGCTAACCGCTTCAGCCTGGCTTAAATTAAATTGATTGGCTTCAAAGGTCTTCATGAACATGATCCGGTATTCCCCGACGCCTGATTCGTCAGGCGCCCGGTTAAAGGTCACCTGCAGATCGGAAGCATCTTCGTTATCGGAAACATCCTCGGCAAGGATATTGAAACTAGTATCTGCCGCTACCAGCGTCCTGAGGGTGATGGTATCCGAAGGATCCGAGAGTGTATTCAGCACCACCTTCGTGGTATCGGCCATACTGAGCACAAACAAAGTATAGGAAATGTCGTTATTGACATTGGCATTGTTAACGTCTTTGGACGTAGCATCCAGGGTGAGGGTAACATTGTTGTTATTCGGGGTAACAGCCTTATAATTGGCCGTGCTTTCCGCTGCCGCCTGGTCAAAGCTCCCGGCAAACGCGGTTCTGACGACCAGGATCCGGTATTCTTTTACCGTCGTTTCATCGACTGCCTTGTTGAAAGAGATCTCCAGGTCGGTACCGTTCTTGTTATCGCCTACGTCCGCGACATTGGTGATCATGGCCGGATCGGCTGATGGGGTCGCCTGGGGCGTGCTAGGTGTATAGATCTCCTTATTGGGTATATCTTCGTAAGCGTAATCCTTGATGGTAAACTCTGTGCCGCCGCCAACAACGTCCAGTCTGGCCCAACCATAATGCCAGTCGTTTCCGATCTTGAACCGCAAGCCCAGGTATTTGTCCGTTACGCCGTTCCAATCTCCCGTACCACCCGGCGCCATGATCATATGTCCACCCGTATTATCGTGCCATTGTGAAAGGTTACCGTCGATCAAGGCGCTATCGCCGAGTGCATAGGGGTCGTGATTCGCCTGGGTCAATCCGTAAACCTGGGCGCCGCTGGGTGAAACCATCGAAACCCCGTTTCCGGCCGTGATCTGCCAGATGGAAAATTCCATCGTGCTGTCATTGTTCAGATCCAGGAAATAGCTGGCAAAACCTCCGCCGGCTACTTGATCGGGAATGATATCGGTGTAAATAACTGCTGCATGGCCATAGCCGAAGATGCAGCTTAGGCTCAACCCTATATGAAAGGCTTTTTTTGGGAATAATTTCAAGTACATAGGTATTCTTTTTCTACGAGTCAAAAAAAGGCTGCTAAAAGGTAGGAGTATAACAAAGATAAGGTAAAGGCCGGCAAAATTGATAACTTTTCCGGTTTATACACGGATAAATCTTGATCACCGATGGTTTGGCGTGCAGGGTTCCAGGTACCTCGTAAAGTTTTCCACACATATAACTAATTCTATTTTAACAAATTACAAATATATATTTATATTATTGACTCAATGATAAAACCTTTGCT
Organism: Chitinophagales bacterium; assembly: GCA_028278085.1. Classification (GTDB taxonomy): domain Bacteria; phylum Bacteroidota; class Bacteroidia; order Chitinophagales; family JANQFB01; genus JANQFB01. The sequence continues at coordinate 4,504 of JANQFB010000455.1, read as the reverse complement.
GTCAAGCACTTGAATATTGAATTCCTTGTACACCGAAAAAAATAAAGGCTTACCCGAATTATTTTAGGAAATTAAAGGTAAAATAGCTATCTTGTATCAACCAACTGGAATACCACCCTAGCTCACCTCTGCCTCATCATAAACTGATTATAAAATGAGAAGCCCATCATTCATTATTATTGCTTTATTACTGCTTTATACGATCCGTGTATGCGGAGAAGGCACCAAAGATATCATGCCTAACCCGGCCATTTCCATTCAATTTCAGATCTGGGATAACAATGATGCCGCCCGGGCCTTTATGACCTATGAGGCTAATAGCTCTCAACGACTGAATATCCGGGTGGATAATGCCAACAATGAACGGATCTATTTCGGCCTCCAGCAAAATCTCGATTGCGGATCCGGCCCCAACCTCGACATCGACGATTGCACCTCCTGTACGGAAGACCTCTACTTCCGGATCAGGGATCCCCTGGGCAATATTGTTTACGGGCCTACCTTGGTACCCGGCTCCGGCCCCGGTTATATCAACACTCATGCGGAAGCGGTAGCAGGCCCTGAGCAAGTCGTGGGCGCTGCCGGTTATGATGCCTTGTTTTACGATCCCGGCATGAAAGGCGATTTTTACATTGAGTTCAACATTTGCGATCCTAATTCGGTTACGATCCGGGAAAAAAGATTGATCCGATATTTGGATATTTCAGTGGTCGATACGACCACCAGTACGATCATCGAGGGAAGGTTGTGGAGCGAGGCCTGGGATATCAACTGTATGAGCTTTGCCAATCCATTCGAAGCGAATCTGCACGTCTATTCGGACGATAGTATCCTTACGAATATCGATTTCAACGGGATACAACCTTTTGGTTTCGTGATCCTGGCCAACCACTTCGGCACCGATTTTACCGGCGATCCCGTGGTCGACCGGCAGTCGGTAGACGATAATGCGACAGGGGCCACTCCTGAGTTCAAGCTGTTCATGAATACGCCCGACCTCAACCATTTCCCGACCACCACTAGGATCCCGACCATTTTAACGCCGTCTAATATATCCGGTTGTAATGTACTGAGCTATTGTGTCAATATCGATGTCTCCCACCGGGGGACTTTCGACATAACCTTCGATTTCCCGCCGGCTTACGTGGACCTGGTAAAAACCGTTTATGCCTCGGAGGGAGAAAACTGCGTACCCTGGGACGGGAACGACGGCGCGGGAACACCTATCCCCGACGGTACGATCATCGAGATCCGGATACAGTATAATGCCGGCCTGACCCATTTGCCTTTATTCGATGTGGAAAATCATCAAAACGGATACCTGGTCAACGTTGTGGCACCACCCGGTGGCAATTTGAATATTTATTGGGATGATACCCAGGTCGGCCACGGAACAGGCTGTGGGGGGGCTAACCTGACCGGCTGTACGAATCCGCCCGGCTGCCATACCTGGACGGACAGTCCCGATTCCTTCTGTGACCCGGGTGATGCAGGAGGGGATGAAAAAACCCTGAATACCTGGTGGGTAACACATTTTGACTACGACACCTTTGCCTTTACCATGACCTTCAATTGTATACCCCAGGCCGAAGATGATTATGAAAGTATCCAGGTAGACCAAACCGTGAATATCGATGTTCAGGCCAACGATAATGATGCCGATCCACCGGATAATATCAGCACTTCCATCGTAACCGGCGCCTTACATGGTACGGCAGTATTGCTCAACGCCGATAGTATCCAATACACGCCTAACCTGGGCTACACCGGACAGGATACGATAGAATATCGCATATGTGATGACGGCACCCCGGTGCTTTGCGATACGGCTTTCGTCTATATTACTATTGATTGTGACGGGGATGGTATTCCGGACGCCGTTGAAGGATCGACCGATTTCGACGGAGACCTTGTACAAGACCAATGTGACCTGGATTCCGATAATGACGGTATACTCGATGCTTTGGAAGGTACCGAAGACATTGACGGTGACGGACAACCCAATTACCTCGACCTGGATTCCGATAATGATGGAATATCCGATGCCATCGAAGGCAATCAAAGCCTTGAACCTAACTTATATTTCGACCATGACGGCAAGATCGTAGATGTGGATAGTGATGGCGACGGCTTGCTGGATGCAGTCGACCAGGACCCTGCCGTAGCTTATGGCAGCGGGTCGACTTCTCCCCTTTCCGTGCCCGATTCCGATAGCGACGGCATTCCCGATTTCAAAGACCTGGATTCCGATAATGACGGGATCCTCGATATCGTCGAAGCCGGTGGTACAGACAGTGACAATAACGGTAAGCTCGATTTCTTCTCCGATCTGAACAGCGACGGTTACCACGACGGATTGAACACCGCTCCTTTACCGATCACCAATACCGATACCCTGGATGAAGATGCTGCCGGTCTGCCGCTGAAAGCCAATTATATCGATATCGATTCGGATTGGGATGGTATCACGGATGTCCGGGAAGGCCTGGCCACCCATTTATACCAAATGCCTTCAAGCTATCTCGACACAGACGGTGACGGCATCATCGATTTTCATGATACCGATCAGGGGGGTACGCCAATAACTCCTATCGACTTCGATGCCGACGGCATCCCGGATTATATGGATCTTGACACGGATGCAGACGGCGAAGCGGATAATATCGAAGGTAATGACGCCGACCTGAACGGATCACCCGACTCCTCTCCATCCGGATTGGATGATGACGGGGATGGACTCGACAATACCTTTGATGTAACGCCTACCGTTTATGGCGGGGAATCCAATGTACCCCTACAGAACCAGGATACCGACGACCAACCGGACTGGAGGGACCTCCAGGACGTTTCCAATCCGGGGATCATGTATTATGTCTGTGACGCCTCCAATGAACTGTGGTCATTCGATAATAACAGCGGTACCAAAACCCTGGTCGGACCAACCGGCGTCGGTACGATCCACGCCATTGCCAATTGGCCGAGTTCCACCCCTAAATTATTTGCTGCCAACGGTGGGAATTTCGGATGGTTGAATACCTCCACCGGCGCTTATAACAATATAGCGAATATCGACGCTGCCGGATGTGCCAATGGTGCGATCGGCTGTATTGCCCTCGGTAATGTCGATGGTCTGAATTTCGATCCCTGGTCCGGTAAGTTATGGGCCACACAGAAGAATGGCGCCAATTATGACGTATTATTCCAGATCGATACCATTACCGGACAATATGTGCAGGATGCCTTTGGCACCAATGTCGATTATGTAGTGATCGATGGTTCCGGTCTGTTCCAGGATGTTGAAGACATCGCTATCAGCCCGGTCGATAATAAAATGTATGGTATCAGCAATGATGGTGTTCAGGATTTTCTCATCGAGATCAACAAGAATTCCGGAGCAGTTGTTTCAACGGTTGCCCTGGATCAACAGGATGTCAGGGGATTATCGTTCGGAAACGATGGAACCTTGTATGGCACCATTTCCGGCTTAAACCAGCGGTGGACCATCAGTTTGAATGGAGAAATGTGCTGCATGTATAACTTCAACCCGGGCTGCGGCGCTCCGGATGCCTTTGCTGCACTGGTGTCACCTTCCAGTCATATCAATGGTTATGTGATTGACGACCTGGATATCGATTCGATCTTCGATACCGGCGAGCCGGGAATTGCCAATGTAACCATCAACCTCTATTATGACATGAACGCCGATGGACTGGTCGACGCAGGCGATATCCTGGTACAGACAAAAGTTACCGATATAGCAGGATTCTATGAATTCGAAGTTGCTTCTGCCGGCACCTTCGTCATGGAGATCGATGTATCCACCCTGCCGGTATCCTATGCACTTACTTCGGATGATGTGGAAATAGCCGTATTTACTGATAACTCCAGCTTCAACGAATTGGATCCCGATAATAATTTCCTGGCAGCCAATGGTCCTGATTGTGATGGCGACGGTATCCCGGATTTTGCAGAAGGTACGGGTGATAATGACGGCGATGGTGTGACTGACCAGTGTGACCTGGATTCGGATAACGACGGTATAACCGATGCGGACGAAGGATTGCTGGATACCGATGGTGACGGCATTGTCGATCGCTTTGACCTGGATTCCGATAACGATGGCATTCCCGATGCCCTGGAAGCCAATTCAGGTGTAACTATTGCTGCTTATTCCGCTGCACAAGCCCGTATTACAGGAGCTGACGCCGATGGAGATGGTCTCCTTGACGCGGTTGATTCCGCTCCCGCAGTGCCTTATGGCGCCTCTGTCTCTACCATGGCCAATCCGGATACCGACGGCGATAGTGTTAACGACGCATTGGACAGGGATTCGGACAATGACGGTATTGTCGATGCCGTAGAAGCCGGTGGAACCGATGCTGACGGGGACGGATTTATCGACGGATTTTCCGATGCCAATAATGATGGTTATTATGACCTGCTTAACGGGACGCCCTTACCATTACCAAATACGGATTCGGGTTCGGAAGTTGTTTCCCTGTTC
>JANQFB010000429.1 GCA_028278085.1 Chitinophagales bacterium | reverse complement strand
TTCACGCTTCTGACGATGGGGGCAAAATCCGCCGGTGGTGCTGCCTGGGGATCATTTTGAGGTTCTTTGACATCCCCCGCAGTAACCGTGACGTTCAATAGATGATCCTTGATCTCATAGGTTTTCCGGTCAACATTCCGATAGCGGATATCATCAGGGTCGATTTGTTTGATGATTTGTCCATAAGCAGATCCGACCAATACGGTCAGCAATATCCCTGCACATATTCTTTTCATAGTAATAGTTTTATAGCACGAGCCTTTATATATAGATTATTCATCCGGATTTGCAGGAACAGGCGCCGTACCGTTCAACACATCCCGGCCTAGTTCCAACATAGCCTTGTGAAAATTTTCGATGGCTTTTCTTTCCTCATCGGTTAACTGGTCTTCCTGTCCCCGTTTCATCAATGCCATTTGAAAATCCGGTCGGGCCATCAGATCACGGATGTGTTGGGGTAATCCCAGTTCGTAATATTTAACACCATCGATAACATTGTTGACAAAACCATTCAGGAAAGTGTTAATATCCGTGGCTTTATTCCCGAAATGGGGCGAAAATTGCGCCTGATCCAATACCAAAGGTTCGATAAGGCTGCCCGATCGACCGATATTTTCCACCGAGTAGTTCAGATACAGTTCCACCGCATAAGCATGTCCTTCCCCGTAACCCATGGCATGTATTACTTCATGGAGCACGGTGATCACCAGGTCGCTTTCCGTCCGGATATTGGTCCCATCGAATAGAAAAATGGAACCATCGAGGTCACCCCGGATATGGATCGTTTTATCGGAGGGGTTGAATATCCCCATCGGTCGAGTGCCTAGTCTTTCCTCCACAGGAATTTCACTGAAATATATCTGCAATTCATTGTTTTGTATGAAACTGCCCATCGTTGGAGAAACACTGTTGATGGCCCCACGGGCATTTTGCAGGAACCGGTTAACCCTGCCAACACGGCCTGCGGTATACTGATTCATGATCCGGAGGTCCGGTGTAAAATTCAAAGCCGCACGTTCATCCGGGCTAATGGCCCTTCCTCCATTAAGCAGGTAAGCCAGTGCCTCGTCCGAGTTCATAAGTTTGAACTCCTGCCCATCCCTGTCGGAAAAAAGGATAGGATTATCCGCACTGTGATGATAGGGCGATAAGCCCGGATATTTTGCTGCCAGCGGATCCAGTGACATCCACCTCCCGCAGCGGGGATCATAGAACCGGGCGCCAAAGTCATAGGATGTACCTGATTTCGACTTCAGCTCATCGTCTTTTTCCATGCTGCCATATCCATATCGATAATCCGGATCGTTATAATTCCGGTCAGGCATCAACGACCCGAAGGGATAGTAATCCAGGACCGATCGAAGGTCCAGGTAAAAATCCGACGGAGGGATGCTTGTAGAAATGGTCTGCGGCTCCTTGTAATCCGGGATCGTTACCCGGACATTTTTTAAATGATCCTTGAGCGCATAAGTTTTCCTGTTGATAGTCCGGTATTTCACTTCATGAGCGGATACTGCTTTTGTAAGCACTCCGGCGCCCGAGGCCGACAGGCAACAGCCTACCAGCCAGCAGCAAATAAATATGGATACCAAAGCGTTCATCCGGTCATTTTTCAATACACACTATTCGGATTTATTATATGCCGGCAAGGGAGCGATCTTAACGACTTTATCGGGCTTATACAGACCGATCCGTTCACTACCGCTTTTGATCGGAACCTCTACCAGGCGTGTTTCCATCATACCCTTAGCGAGATTCGTTTCATAGATCGCCTGTACCTGTCCTTTACCATCCCGGACATAGGTAGTGATCTCAGGTCCGGTGGTACTATAAGGTTTCGATACGATCTTACGGATCCTTTCCTGTTGGGCATCGTAATGAAATTCTATAACGGTGCCGTCGGTCCGGTTTACCTGGGCTACCTTGCCATAATCATTCCAGATGATCGTGTCTATCTCACCTTCCCGGTCTTTAATCAACTGCCCGGCCTTATTATAGATATAGCTATCTCCATTAACCGGATCCCAATCTTCCAGGTCATCCGGATAAGAGCCGGAATAGATGTCATCGCTGATATAGGTCAGCTTATTGTTATTACCCCGGTAATGGTAGGTCAGGTCATCCATATCCACCCCCCTCGGGTTGATCGAGCTTCCATTCCGGAACAGCTTGGTGATATTGCCATTCGGATCATAGTCGTAAGTGGAGAAATAATCGGCTTTGTTCTCCTTGATATGCGGCTGGTTGGGATTGTGTTTCAGGGTGTAGAATTGACTTTCTTTCAACCGGCCCAGTTCATCATATCGGAAACCTCTTCCGCCCCAGCCGTCGAGGTGAATATTTTCACCGGGCACGCCAGGGGTATAATGGGTCCAGGCAGCGATATTCCCGCTATACAAGCCGTGCTCAACGGTCGACCGGAGGAAGGAATTAGCCCGGTCGAAATCATAGGTGAAGTATTGCAGGGTCATGCCCCAGGCGTCGCGGGGGATCTTCTCCATGCTGCCGTCCTGACCGGAAGACCAGGCAAGGTCGGCCGGCCTGTTGATGGCTTTCAGCCAACCTTGCAAGGTCCATACATAATCCAATTGCTGTATTTTATCTTCACCCAGTACGATATTTTTTAAGGGCCCGTGGGCATAATAGGTATAGCTGGCGTCTTTATCCCAGATCACCCCATCCTTTGAGGTCGACACAGCCATCAACCGGTTATCGGCATCATAGCGGAAGCGGTGGAAGAACTGATCCACACTATCTTTTTGATAGCTGATCTCTCTGACCCGGTATACCCCTTTGCCATACAGTTCATAGGTAAAAGAGGTATGCTTGAAGCCCAGGCCCGGGATCTCCTGCCCGACCCACTCCGCATTGCCATGAGGATCGTAGCTGATGACAGTTTTGTAGCCGAGGTCGTTATAACTATAGCTCAAACGCCCGTCCAGGAAACGCTGGTTTAAGGGTACGCCCCAGGCCGGCCGGTCGTACACCTGGTAATTCCGTTGCTCGAGCGCGAGGCTTCCGTCGTCCGGAGGCCAGTCCGGAATATTGGCCAGGGAATCGAAGTCTGACCATGGCATCGATACCTCTGCCACAACACCTTGTTGGGTTTGCCGGCCTAAGCGGTCATAGAGGAAATAGGTGACTTTCCCCAGGTCCTTTTGCCGCGCATCCTGCACAAATCTCAACTGCCCGATATTATTATAGACAAATTTTGTGGTATCCCCGTCCGGGGTAAATTGCCAGACCAACTGCTTCATCGAATTAAAGGTATAGATCGAGAACAGGCTGTCGTTGGGATGGACCTTCCTGGCCATGACATCGGGATCGTCGGTATTCAATATATCCACCCCTTTGGGCGGTACGGTTTTCACCAGGTTCCCGGCACGGTCGTAGTAGAAAAGGGTATAATGGTAATATCCCAGTTCATAATCCATCACCAGGGTATCCCGAAAGCCATGGACGCACCTGTTTTCATAACGCAAGTCGATGAACTGCTCCTGATGCTCCAGGTAACTCGCGATCTGTCCTTCCAGTTGTTCGATCATCCAATCGGAAATAGCTTGCTTACAGGGCAGCTCGGGATCCTCATATTTCAGCCGCAAAGGTTTTTCGTGGATGCAGACGACCGGGCAGATCTGCTCCTGTGGGCATATATCGTTACAAATGGTAACAATGGTATCCAATAGCACTACCGTATAGGTATTTTCAAATTGCGCTAAACCATACCGGGTCGGCGTTACCTCGGTTGAAAAGACATAATGTACCTGCAGCTTACAACCATCCTGGATGATATCCATGTCCACGTTGATGGCAGTACCGACCGGATTGGGAACGCCCGGATGGGATTTGTTGATCCGGAAATATGATAATACACCCCCGGGAATAGGCTCCGAGGTATAGATCTTGAATTCCGGATCCTGGCATCCGATCCCGGCATCGGGATACACCTGATCCACAATATTCAATATACTGGTCCAGCCTTCGTATACACCGTCATCGGCCATTTCATCCCTGGCTTCATCCAGCGCGGGTTTTAACAGCTCAACCTGCGGAACCGGGGAGACTTCCGCCGAACCGTGAACCAAATCATAACCCTTCCGGCAATTGTATCCTTTTCCAACGCCAAACGCCAGGTCGATATCGATATCCCCGAGTAGAACTTTGGCTAATTCCGCTACTTCTTCTTCGGTTCCCAGGCGCATCACGCCTTCTTCATCCGGCTTTCTCGATAGATCGCATCGGTCCATGCAACGGTCGATCAACATCCGAACGATACATTCTATATCCGCCACCGAAACCTGTGAAGAAGGGCTTCCCGGTATGGCCAGGGTGGTTTTGATATCATTTTCCCAGACATATCCCCTTTCTTCATAGGCCAGGTACACTTCCGCCCGGTATTGGGCTTCTTTCATTTTGCAAATAGTATCACACTGACTAACGATCTGGTCCATGATCGCATCACGACATTCCGGGGTGATCTCGTCTTCCAGCATACAATCCAGGGGTAACATTTCTTCGGCCTGTTCCTGCACTTCTTCGGGCAGGGTTTCTTCCCCGTTCTTGATCGCATCCGAAAATATTTTCCCTTCCATGCAGATCTTGATCTGCTGCCATTCTTCCGGCGTGAAATCCGAGGCATCACCATCGATCTCCAACTCCAACTGGCATTCGATCAGAAACCCTTCCTGGCCCGGACCCCGGGGATCGCGGAAATATTTATGCGCATTCGTGAGATAGCCCATGGAGCCATAAGGCTCCATGCTCATACCCTGGTACATGGTGCCGACAGATCGTAAGAACATATCCAGCAGGTTGGCTTGTTCGAAGGAATTGGATTTATAGAGGCTCCGGAATAATACAAACCAGGTTTGCGCCAATGTATTACAATCATAAATGGTATCCCCATCGGCATCAATCTCAGCAAGCATGTTGATGAATAATTCATCAAGCGCGCCCTTTCCCAGAAAGTAATCATCTCCGGTATCAAAATTGAAGTGTACGGATGTATTATAGGTATAGCCAGGTTGATGTATCCGTACAAAGTCGTCATCTGAAGTATATGGATGGGAATATATATCTGCAAAGGCATTAAATAACGAACCGGTCATCGCAATGAGCTTTACTTTTGTCCCATTTTCCTCCGCTTTGTAATGGTGCAGGTGCTGATTTTCATTGATCTTTTCGACGATAATAGCGTTTACATCATCAGGATCAACACCGGTAAGGTCCAGTAGTTCAGGTATTAACTCCACATCAGGTACAATATCACTTATGCCATAGGAGCGTATAACGATGCCAAACTCATCCTGACCGTTCCCGGCAACCTCTGTTTCGAATTCCGCAAATACTTCTCCGGTTTGCTGGGGAGGATAGATGGTTTTCCCCTGGTTAAATATATATCCGTTCAAACCGGTCACCTGGTACCTCAAATGATGAGACCTTAACAGGATCTCTTCAGGCATATATTGCCATTTGATATTTCCTTCATCATCGCACCAATCACCGCATTTCCTTACCGGAACAGCCAGGTTCATACAGCCGATATCCACTGCTTTAAACCGTTGAGGCGGTTCGGCATCCGGATCGATGTCCATCATTTCGTTGAAGCCATCCAGGTCTCCTTTTTCCAGCAAGGCTAGTGCGTCACCGATCTCCCCGTCGATTGTCGACCGCAGATCTGCTTCCAGGGCCTTTTTTTGCTCTTCCAGGTAGGTATTGCCGGGGGGATTGTCTTTCGGATCGACAGAATTGGGATCTTTATTGTAGAGATATACATACTTCTCTACATTATAGCAACCTTGCGGCAAGGTTTTGGTATAATGTTCCTCCTGGTTCACAATATCCTCACAATCACTTCCCGGAAAATTCAGGGTATCGTCGAGGATCAGCACAATATCTCCGATCAGATCGGTCCGTTTGAGCATGATACGGATGGTGTAATCACAGGAAAAACAGATTGTGGCACAGGGATCTTCATTACCGGGCGGTGTTACATAATAATGCAGCTTGACCTCGGTTTCTTTTTCCAGGCAAAAATCCTTGACGGATTTAATCACATCGTCCTGCTTGCTGGAGCTATGATCCACCCAAACGGTATCCCGCACGGTAAATCCGGCATCCGCTCTCGATTCCAGGGGTATCAATGCCTCATTCATGATCTCGGTCACGGCATGGCAGGAAGCGATGGTCTGACCGAACTGATCGATATAATTGACCGTAGCCACATTGTCGGGATCGAAAACAATATTCTTGAACACGCTGGTACTGATGGGAGCTTCATCACCGAACACCCGGATCAGCTCTTCCTCCCTGACCGAGGAATACATATTCCTGATGGTCCGGCCGGTACCGATCTGAAGGTCGGGGCCCACATTCCCGGTTTCTTTGAATTTTTCCGTGGCATCATTGTAATACAATGACCGGGAGAAAGGATAACCGCCCGATGTCGGAACATCCGGATCCGGGTTCAGGTTGGTATAAAAAATTCGGAGATCGCCCTGCATTTTCCCGGGATCCTCGAAATTGTGATCATCGTCAAAATCTTTGGCTTTGTACAATTCAAGATCGTCATTGCGCAGGAAGCGCTCCTTATAGCCCAGGTAGTTCTTATCATCGGGCAATACCATCGACTGTAGGGCCGGCCTGGCGGTAAAATCATTGACCACGCCGGAGGTCATGATCTTATCCTGTGAACGGATCCGGGATTGTTCCTGCTTGGGTTGCAGCAACTGGCCGGCATAGGTGATACCTTCCTTGTATTTCAGGCTGTCGTTGAAGGTTCTTTTGAATATCCAGTTCTTCTCCGCATCGAACTGGTCGTAATATATGATGCCCTTGTACTGACTTTCAAAATTATCGATGGTTAGATTAAGCGCTTCTCCCTGTTTGGGAGCCGGGCTCCAGTCGCCCCAGTTGCGGCAATCGGCGATACCTCCTTCATAGAAATTGCCGATCGGCCTTACGCGCCAGATATAGTAGCCTGTTCCCTCTGCAAGGGTAAGGGTGATGGACGTATCCGGCCCGTCAGTAACCACGGTCAGTGCCCTGGACCAATCGACGGTCTGTTGAAGATTGGTCGGTATATAAGTTTGGGTAGCATGGTCGAAGATCGTTGCCAGGTCCGTGTTATATAACCTTAACAATTGAAATTGGTAATTGGGGGCATCGTTGCACAGGGAGGTCCAGCTAAAGGTTTGCGGATTAGCCGACCAGTTGTCTGGCCGGATCAGCTTCACAATAGGGCCATGGGGGTTAACAGGGAGGATACCCCATTCGGTTTCCACATCGAAAGTCAACTCCAGATCTTTGGCCACCATCGGATCTGCGGTAAAACTTTCGGTGTAGATCTCGATATGATCCATGAGCGAATATTCTTCCAGGAGATCGATCTGAAGGCAGGCTTCCGGGCTGTAATTATGGATCTCGATCCAGGGTATTTCATATTCCACTTCTTTGGAACCGGACGAAAAACCTGCGGCTTTTAACTTTACCTTGGCGGTGAAGGGGTGCAACAGGCCATATTCATAATCCTCCCCCAGGTTGAATTTGATATGCAGGTCTGCCTTCAACAGCTTCTTTTTACTCCTGTTATAACACGGGGAGCCTTTATCCAGCACAATGGTGTGGGGTAAGGGATACAAGTCTTTGGGACCCCTGCGTTTGTTGATCCTGGCATTATCATCCAGGTCTTTCCGGTTGAAATAATAAATAAACCGATCGTTGGGCAATTCGAATCTTCCCGACGGGGGATCTACAAAAGCCGGGCCGCCCCCTTGATTGGCAGGACCTTCCAGTTCGAGCGTGGGTGGATCGCTATCCTTTGGATCCGGATCGAAAGGATACTCCAACTGAAGGTCAGGGGGCAGTCCGTCAATATCAGCGGGGCCATCGAATTGATTATCCGGACCCTCGAAATCAAATTGCTGGGCATTTACCCCAACCCACAATAATATCAGTGCTATAATGGCTGCCAGTATATAGGTCATTCGTTTCATCGGTATAGTATTTATAGTTTTCCTCGGTTAAAGTGTGATTGAAAGCATTGGACAGCATCCTGTTAATTGCCGGAGGGTTCCTGGTCCGCCATACCCCCATCCCGGGGGATCTTCGGCAGGTTGACATGACGCTCTTCGACGGTTTTGAATCCCTGTTCGGTTTCCGATACTACCCGGAGCAGCTTCCCTTCCAGGTTGTATTGGTAATGTGTTCCGAACAACTGATCATCGAATTGTGTGATCAACCTCAGGTTGGCCGGATCATACACAAAGGCATTCACCTTGGCATCGAAGGGTTTGACCAGGATATCATCCACCATCACTTTTGCAATGGGTTCTTTTGAACCACCGGCGCCATCTGCCGAAGGGATCTTGATCAACAGGGAGGGTTCGATGTATTCCCCCACTTTATAAGAACCGGGCTGCAGGTTTACGTAAGCTTTGTACAGGCACCATTCGCCGGTTTGTGCGATCTTTTCCGCCACATCCATTACTTTTCCGTCAGGTTTTACCACATGAACGGAAGTCTTTTTTTCAAGGCCGGCGTCTTTTTTATCGGAGAATGCCACTTTCACCCAGCATTGGATAGTGAGTCCTGCTTCTTTTAAATGATCAGTAATACCAATAGGTTTGAGCGCTAAGGTTCCCGCCAGGTATCCCGGGATAAAACCACCCGGGATGAACTGGGGCGGAAACTCATCGCCCGATAGTTCAAAGGAACGGCTACCGGAATGGTAATGATCCGTGTTAATGCTTCCTGCTGTTTTGTCCAATCGCCACCGGTCTTCAAATTCCCATTGAGAAGCGTGTACATTATAATTATTTTCAAAACTTTCAAACTGGCATTCCTCATAATCGGCATTGGCCGCTACCAGGTAAGGCGAGGTTTGCTGATAACCCATTTTTACCACACTGGGTATCTCCAGGATATTTTTTTCGATCAATGGGTCACCATAAGGG
>JANQFB010000410.1 GCA_028278085.1 Chitinophagales bacterium | reverse complement strand
AACCCCCGGTAATCCGTCGTCAAAGAATTGTGCTTCGTCGACCCCCACCACCTCGATCCCGTCGGACAATAGCAAAATATTCTGAGAGCTGCTCACCGGTGTGGAAAGGATGGCATTGGCATCATGAGATACGATATCTTCTTCGTGGTAACGGGTGTCGATATGCGGTTTAAAGATCTCTACTTTTTGATTGGCGATCTGCACCCGTTTCAACCGCCGGATCAGTTCTTCGGTTTTACCTGAAAACATGGATCCGCAAATTACTTCGATCCAGCCTCTGCGTTCACCGTTTATATGCGGTTCCAAAAACATTATTATGGGTTCTTCTTCCTTTTATTTTTATAATTTTATGACCTGTTAAAGGCTGGCAAAAACTTAAATTCAAGGGTGGTATGACAAGCGAAAATATACCTGCAAAATTAGCGGAATTAATCGAAAAAATAAATGAATGGGAACGCCGGATCGGTTCGGGAATAGACCGGATCAAACGGCTGGAAAACGAAGCGAGATCGCTCGAAAACGAACTCCGGCAAGGAGAACAACTGGCCAAAGAGCTGACTGACCTGGCCGCATCGCTCCGGGATAGCATTCCTTCGGACAGGGAAGCGGAAGACACGGTCCCCCCCGAAGCTGTTACAACTGACGAAACGGCAGCAGTTCCTGAAGAGGAACCTCCAACGGAGCAGCCTGTTCCCGAAACGCCTGTTATGAACACGCCCGGATCTGCCGAAAGTGAGGATCAAATAGCCGATCCGCCGGAAGAGCGGCCTCAAATGACCGATATCACCGACCGACCCAGTTTGAACGAAGCCCTGAAGAGTGAGCAGGACGGTCTCGGAGATCGATTGTCACAAGCCAAAGTTGAAGATCTCAGGCGGGTGATCGGGGTCAATGAACGATTTACCTTTATCAACCAACTGTTCGACGGTGACGCCGGATCCTATGACCGGGTGATCCGGACGATCAATGAGATGCATTCCTACCAGGAAGCGAACGGCTATTTGCAACAACATTTGTCAAATTCGGAGAATTGGACCGATGATAATAAGGTGGCCGTCCAGTTCAAACAATTGATCCGGAAAAGATTCGACGCCTAGCGATAAGCGGACAACCGGTATGGCAACAAAAATCGAAGATCCATGGAAAACTTGATTTCCCTGTTGGCCGGGGGCGCACTGGGAGCAGTATTGAGATTCGGCATGACCACCTGGTTATCCCCCTACCATCAAACTTATCCCATCGGTACCTTTTCCGTGAACCTGGCCGGTTCTCTGCTGATCGGGATCATTGCCGGCGCTGTGAATTTGGACAGCCTTTCCCCCCCTATCAAAGCCTTCCTGGTTATCGGATTGCTGGGCAGTTTCACGACCTTCTCCACCTATACCCTCGAAAGCTTTAATTTGTGGAAAGCCGGCGCTGTTAAAATGGCTTTGTTTTACCTGGTCGCCAGCAACTTGCTGGGACTGCTGCTGGTGGCGCTCGGGTTTTGGTTCGGCAACCTTTTCCGGAACGGATAGATCTGCTACCGGATTTTTTCCAATATTTGGCCGG
This sequence comes from Chitinophagales bacterium, assembly GCA_028278085.1. Taxonomy (GTDB): domain Bacteria; phylum Bacteroidota; class Bacteroidia; order Chitinophagales; family JANQFB01; genus JANQFB01. The sequence continues at coordinate 7,633 of JANQFB010000410.1, read as the reverse complement.
ATTATGAAAATGGTTTAATACCTTTATACCAATATTAAAACATTCAATTACTGTTATATGATGAAATTTAATGCTTTAATAGAAAATAAATTCACCATGAGGTTGTGGCTTCTGTTGCTGCTTGCCGGGATGTTGGGTTCCGGGTGCCAGCAGAATCCCCTGGTTGGCAACTGGGTGCCTGCGGAACCTGAAAGTAATCGTTTATCCCTGCTTTCCATTCGGGACGATCAAACCTACGAGGTCAACTTCAAAGACACGGTCATTCAACCGATTTGGGGTTATTATGAATTCAAGGAAGGCAAGTTTACCTTCAAAAATTACCACACCGTAGATAATTCGGTGGATGAAAGCCCGGGCGTTTACCAGGTGTTGATGAAAAGTGATTCCATCGAATTTGTGGTATTGAGCGATTTGGTAGATCTCCGGAAGCAGGATATCAATGCCGGCTGGGTCAGGCAATGAATGTACTGGAACCTTCTTAGTACTTAATTTAGCTTTAAGGGATGTCAACCATTTATCGGTAAGTTGCTTGTATGTCTGATAGCTTCAACATCCATGGCTATTTCATCAGGGCCGGGGGCAGAATTGTCTCTCAACCGCGTAAGCAATTTCTCCAAAGAAATTTCCGGGCCGGTTTTTTCCCGGATACTTATCAACTTCAATTCAACCAAGGCTTTGAGCAGTTTCTTTGCCTTGGGGTTGAGTATTTCTATTTTAAGGACTTCCATGATTATTTAAATATAATCAAAATTACGTTTCAGGAACAATTTTGTTCTGCCTGGACCTAACACATTCTGAAATACGAGCAAATTCTCTTAGCCATGGATGGCATGATATTTAGCATTCACAAATGTGTTGTTTGGATAGCTGATACCTACTAACTCGCCAGTATCTCGGCCAGTTTCAGTAAGTTCGGATTGAGACCGGCATGATGCTTGATGGCTTGCTCGAAAGGGGTAAGCACGACTTCCCGGTGTATCTGTCCGACCATAGCATTTTGATGCCCGTCCATCAAGGCCTCGACTGCTGCAACACCCAACCGGCTGGCAAGTACCCGGTCCATGCAGGAGGGTTGGCCGCCACGCTGTAAATGCCCCAGGATGATCACCCGGGTATCATACTGACTGAATTTTTGTTTGACCGCATCTGCCACTTTGAAAGCGCCGCCGGTTTCATCACCCTCGGCAACAATAACAATGCTCGATGATTTTTCCTTTTTCCAGCCGTTTTTTAGAGAGGAGATCAACTGATCGATATCTGTTTCTGTTTCCGGGACCAGGATAGCCTCTGCCCCGCCGGCAATGCCGCTTCTCAAGGCGATAAAACCGGCATCCCTGCCCATTACCTCTATGAAAAACAATCGATCATGGGAAGCCGCCGTATCCCTGATCTTGTCGATGGCTTCAACAGCAGTGTTGATAGCCGTGTCATAACCTATGGTAAAATCAGTTCCATAAAGATCATTATCGATCGTTCCGGGTATGCCGATGAATGGCGTTCCGAATTCCGAACAAAAAATGCTGGCTCCGGTAAAAGTTCCGTCACCTCCGATGGCAACGACACCCTCGATCCCGGCCTCTTCCAATTGACGAAAAGCTTGTTGTCGCCCCCCGGTTGTTCTGAAACGCTCGCTTCGGGCTGATTTCAGGATCGTTCCTCCTCTTTGAATAATATTACTGACCGCTGGACTGGGCATCGCCATGAAATCACCATCGATCATGCCTTCATAGCCACGCCTGATACCCATAACTTCCAAACCGTGATAAACACCGGCCCTAACAACTGCCCGTATACAGGCATTCATCCCGGGCGCATCACCGCCTGATGTAAATACACCGATCCGTTTGAGGGCTGTTGACATATGAACAGGAAGTTTTTACCCGGCAAATTTCCATAAGTTTCTCCACAATGGGCAAACAAATCTTATGTTCCCAACATGGAATATTTTCAGCCACCGGGATCAGCAGGGCAATTTTTTGGCGATCGAAATAAAAAATATAGCTATTTTCATGCCCATGTACGGCATAATCAAGGGGGATATATCCTCCCTCCCTCCCCATCAAAACCGGCCACATGGTTCTTGAATTTTTAGACTGGGTACTGATCATCATATTCCTGGCCATCACCTTTGGCATCGGCATCTGGCTGACCCATAACGCCGACAAAAATCTCGAAGCCTTTTTCCTGGGCGGCCGTAAATTTCCCTGGTATATTGCGGGGATCTCCATGGTGGCCACTACTTTTGCTGCCGACACCCCGCTGGCCGTAACGGAACTGGTTCATCAAAACGGGATTGCAGGCAACTGGCTGTGGTGGAATATGCTGGCCGGCGGCATGCTGACCACCTTCTTTTTTGCCAATTTGTGGAGAAGGGCTAAGGTACTTACCGAAGTAGAATTGATCGAATTGAGATACAGCGGAAAACCCGCTATGTGGCTGCGAGGGTTTAAGGCCGCTTACCTCGGCATATTCATGAACTGCCTGATCATCGGCTGGGTCAACCTGGCTTTGATCTCTTTGCTGGAAGTATTTTTCGGCCTCTCTGCCGAAGAAGCGCTTTGGTATACTGCTGCGGCCATGGCTTTTGTAACGGTTTATGCCTCTTTATCAGGTTTGGTCGGCATTGCGATCAACGATATGGTTCAATTCCTCATTGCCATGACGGGTTGCATCATCCTGGCGGTGATCGTGGTAAACAGCGAGGAGATCGGGGGTATCGAGGCCTTAAAATCAAAGCTTCCGCTGGGTACCCTGAATTTTTTCCCGAGCCTTTCCAACGGATCCGCAGAGCAGAACCTCACCGGTCTCAGCCTTTCTGTCGGGGCATTCCTGGCATTCGCCACCATCCAGTGGTGGGCAAGCTGGTACCCGGGCGCCGAGCCGGGCGGCGGAGGTTATATTGCCCAGCGTATGATGAGCGCTAAGAACGAAAAACATGCGGTAGCGGCCACCTTATTTTTCCAGATCGCCCACTATTGTATCCGGCCCTGGCCATGGATCCTGGTGGCCTTATGCTCGATCCTGTTGTATCCCGAACTTTCCGAATCCGACAAAAAGCTGGGCTTCGTTATGGCCATCAAAGACTATATGCCCGTCGGGCTCAAAGGGCTTTTGCTAGTCGGCTTTTTTGCAGCCTATATGAGCACCATTTCCACCCAATTGAATTTTGGGGCCAGCTTTGTCGTGAACGATCTCTATCACCGGTTTATTTACCCCAAGGCCGGCCAGCGCCACCTGGTACATAGCTCCAGGATAACCACGCTGCTGCTGATGGGGGTGGGCTTGTTTGCCACCACACAAATGACCACCATTTCAGGGGTATGGACATTTATCATCGAGTGTGGCGCCGGATTGGGGCTGGTGCTGATCCTGCGGTGGTATTGGTGGCGGATCAATGCCTGGTCGGAAATTACGGCGACTTTCACGCCTTTTGTGGCGTATGCCGTTTCCCGGTATGTGCTGGACCTGGAATTTCCCGATAGCTTTTTTCTGACCGTCGGATCAACATCGGCCGCGTGGATCCTGGTAACCCTGCTAACACCTCCTACAAACAAGCAACAATTACAGCGCTTTTACGACAGGATCAAACCCGACGGATTTTGGCAAGCTGTCCGTTCCAGCGAACAAGGCGGGTCTTCGAGAATCATGAAACTTGCCATTTGCTGGATCAGTGCGGTTGCCTTCACTTATTCGATCTTGTTTTTAACGGGCAAGATATTGTTGCAGGAATGGCAACAAGCCGGTATCTTAACCGTTACAACTATAATCAGTTTCGGGATCCTGCGGACCTTTATCCGTCAAACCCGCATATTGTCTGACGAATGATAACCTTATATAATCTCCGCTGACATGATGAAGTCATTAGCCATCCTGTCGTTATCAGGCCTTTTATCCGTAGCGGCATTGGCCCAAAGTACGCTGATCCCGCTGAATACCCCCGGATATCACTTCCTCGACCGGCAGGACATTAAATCCAGCGCTATCAACCCTTCCTTTCATACTTCCCTGAAACCCTTTGCCCGCAAGTCGGCGGTACTGTTTTTGGAAGCACAGGAGGAAGCTACGGACATGCAATTATCAGCGATCGACCGCCAAAATCAATACTACTTATATAAAGACAGCAAGGAGTGGTCGGGAAAGGGACAGATCGACAGCAAGAAACCTATTTTGAAATACTTCTATACCCACCCCTCGGATCTTTACTCCTTGAACACGGATCTCTTTTTTGTTCGCTTCAACCCGGTGGCACATTTGCAATACCACAAGGAACAATTGTCGACCGGCAACGATAATCCGATCACCGTCTGGCCCCTGGACAACAATACCCGTGGTATCGAGGTTTCCGGGATGATCGACAAGAAGGTAGGCTTTTACACCTTTATGGCCGACAACCAATCTTTTTATCAACGGTATGTACAATCCAGGATTGCCAGGGATCAGGCTGTACCGGGAGAGGGTTTTTATAAAGATTTTAATAAGCCGGATAAAACGGGTGGCGTCGATTATTTTACCGCCCGGGGATATATTACCTTTCCCGCTACCCGGCATATTGGGGTACAGTTCGGACATGACAAAAATTTCATCGGAAATGGTTATCGCAGCTTGTTACTATCAGATTATGCCGCCAATTATCTATTCCTGAAGATCAATACCGAGATCTGGAAGATCAATTATCAAAACCTTTATACCGAGCTGCATGCCCAGTTCAACCGCGGCGCCGATACCCTCTTACCTAAGAAATACGCGGTTTTCCATCATCTCAGCTATAATGTCAACAGGTGGTTGAATATCGGCCTTTTCGAATCGGTGATCTTTTCCCGGCAAAATCAATTCGAGCTCCAATACCTGAACCCGATCATCTTTTACCGCTTCGTGGAGCAAAAGCTCGGTAGCCCGGATAATGCTATGGTAGGCATGGATTTCAAAGTCAACGCCCTCAAACATTTTTCCCTCTACGGGCAATTACTTCTGGATGAATTCCTGTTTAAAGAGCTCAAGGCCCAAAGCGGCTGGTGGGCCAATAAATTCGGTATACAAACCGGCTTGAAGTATATAGATGTCGCCGGTATATCCAACCTGGATGCCATTGGTGAAGTCAATATTGTCAGGCCTTATACTTACACCCATCGCGGCATCAGCAATGCCAATCACACGCATTACAATCAGCCTTTGGCACATCCGCTGGGCGCTAATTTCCGGGAATTTGTCGGCATCATCCGTTACCAGCCGGTACATCCGGTACTCATACAGGCCAAGCTGCTACAAGCCGTATATGGCGCTGACAGCACGGATTCCAATTGGGGGGCCGATGTATTTCAAAGTTATGACAATATCATGCAGATCTATGGCAATACGATCGGTCAGGGCGTGAGAACACAGTTGATGATCGCTGAGCTGATCCTGACTTATCAATGGCGCCACAACCTGTTTTTCGATCTCATTTTCCGCCACCGCCAGGAAGATAGCGCCCTGGATATACGCGATAACCAGGGGAATTATGTGGGCGCAGCGATCCGGTGGAATATTGCCCGGAAACACCTGGATTTCTGATGCTCCATCTTGACTCCTGCCTTTTGCGCACCCCATGATATAGTGTATTTATTTCCCGGCCGATAAAATGAAAGTCCATAAGGAATAATATATTTGTGGTATCCTTATTATCATTAATAACCAGATCATGAAAAAGCTTTTATTAAGCCCCTTGTTCCTTCTTTGTACGATCGGTATGGCCCTGGCCCAGGATGAATTTGAAATGAAAGACGGGGACACGACTTACATTATGAAGAAGTACTATTTTTGCCTGCTTAAAAGAGGTCCGAACAAGGATCTGGACTCCCTGCAACTGGTCGATATTCAAAAAGGGCATCTGGCACACATCGATTCATTGGCTAAAGCCGGTAAAATTGCCATTGCCGGGCCTTTCGAAAGTAAAGGTGATATGAGGGGCATCCTGATCTTCAACAATGTGAGCAGCGTTGATGAAGTGATTAAACTTCAATCCGGGGATCCCGCCGTAAAGGCTGGCCGCCTGATCGTGGAAGTATTGCCCTGGTGGGCGGCAAAAGGTTCCATACTACCTTGAGTTGACCAGGTAGCGGGTTGCCATATCCAATCGGCATAAACCTTTCTCCAATGGACCGGTATAAACCCCATATCGATCATTCATTATCCTATCACGGCCCCTATTTCCCGGGGATGGTTCCCCTGTTAGGGGTGATCCTGCTGTTAGCTTTCGCATCCTGTCAATCGTCCTTCAAGATCACCAAGCGGCAGCACCTGCCGGGTTACCATGTGCAATTACCCAAATTCCGATCGCACAAAATACCGGTTGAAAACGCTGCAATTCCTGCCAACAGCAGAAAACCGACCCATGAGCTCCCACCCAATGAGGAAGTGTCGACCACAGATCCGGTCATTACCCGGAGCCCGGCGGAAAGCGCCAAACCCATTCCAAAAAGTAATCGTGTCGATCGGGTCAAAAGTCAACCGGTGGACCAGGCCCTGGCCGGATTTTTACGGTCCCTCCACCCTGCTCCCGATAAGTTTCCAATCGTTATCCCCTCCCACCGGTTTATACCACCGGAAACAGAAAAGAGAATGGAAGCCTTTGGTATTGCGGCCGTGCTTGCCGGGATCCTAAGCCTACTTTTGCTGGGGGCTTTGATCTTTAATCCGCTTTATGGATTTTTGGGCTCGGTGGGTTATGGGATCATGGCTATATTATTCGGCATTGTTAGCTTGGGCCGTCATAATGAAAATCCGGATACCTATTCTACTAAAACCCTTGCCAAGGCAGGGATCTGGATGGGGGCTTTTGCTTTAGCGATCAACCTGATATTGCTTTTGGTAGCGGTGGCTCTTGTGCTGGCCTTATTAGCCGTCTTTTTCTAGTCGATCCTGGGCTTGAATACGCTTCGTTCTATGCTTCCTAATGCTCTCCATTTCCACCCGGAACGATAGCCGGGAGAGGCCCCGAACAAATGTAAAATCCCTTACATTTTTATATTTTCGGAGCTATGCAAAATCAAAAACAATGTTTAACTTTATCTTCCTTCAAAATTTTCAACATATCAAATGACATAACAAACCTGAACTATGAAAACGTACGACACGAGTAATATTAAAAACATCGCTTTGTTGGGGCATGCGGGTAGTGGTAAGACGACCTTAGCAGAAACCATGCTGTTCGAGGCCGGCGCCGTGAATAGACGGGGTACGGTTGAAGATAAGAATACGGTATCCGATTTCCATGAAATTGAACATGAAAGAGGAAACTCCATCTTCGGTAGCCTGATGCATGTCGATTGGCGCGGTACCAAGATCAATATCATCGATACACCCGGTATGGACGACTTTATCGGTGATGTGGTTTCCGGGTTAAAGGTTGCGGATACCGGTGTGATGGTGCTCAATGCCCAATATGGCGTGGAAGTCAGTACGGAAATCATATGGGAATATACGGAGAAGGCCAAAAAGCCGATCGTTTTTGTGGTGAACCAGGTCGATCATGAAAAATCCGATTTCGACCGGACCGTCGAGCAAGCCAAGAGCATCTTCGGACGTAAAGTAACAGTGGTACAATATCCCTTGAACCAGGGTCCTGGGTTCAACTGCATCGTCGATGTGCTCAAAA
>JANQFB010000404.1 GCA_028278085.1 Chitinophagales bacterium | reverse complement strand
GTACGGTTTTCAGTCCGGATGTGGGGTAAGTTACATCATGTGGCCCCGGGGTATTGGCCGTTGGCGGTACAGCCCCTGCCCCGAAATCCCTTTGCCAGGTATCGGGACTACCGGTGGAAACATCGGTAAACGTTACCACACCACCTTCGCAGATGGCATTTTTATCCGCGGTAAAATCTGCCGTAACGGGAATAAACGGGTCGAAAACAAATTCATCGGTATAGGTATTATCGCCACTGTTCTGTCCGTTATTATTGGCTGCAAGACCTGCCATATAAAAATGGATGGGGCCGATCAATGTATCCGGAGCCTGCCATTCGAACTGCCAGCTATTGGTGCTGTTGGCGCTTTTATGTACCATATACTGCCGGGTATTGCCACTTACCGTGCCGGTACGGATGGCGGTATTGTTAGTATTGGTCACCATAAAATCCCCTGCTTTGAGATCAAGGGTATCCAGGCCCGTGACTTCGAATCCAAAACGTGTTTTGCCAGCTTCCGTTACGGTTGCCGTAAAGGTATAGATGGAATCGGGCATATAAACGGCAGGGCCGGTTGTTAAACCGATACTCCCCGGGCCGCTATTCAAATTACCATGGCATCCGGAGCCACAACTCCCTTCTCCGGGAGCGCCGGTTCTTTTGGCCGGTGGTTGACTGGAATTGGTATAGACGTGCTGATAACTGTAGGTTAAAGCGAGCAGCAGCGTCAAAGCTATGGTTATGTTACTTTTTGACATGGGTAAAGCTGATTAAGATGATGCCTGGATATACCTTCCGGAAGATCAGCTATCGGGCATGAAAGCCAGCTATTCCGGTATATTCCCATAAAGATGGCAGATTTTTTTGAGAAAGTGGGTAACCTTAGCGGGAATTTCAGATTAATTATTAGGTGAGGATCCGGTGTTTGGCCGGTTTCCCTCAATCCGTTTGGTTGTATTTGGAATTATCCTATTTTTCCATACCTTTAATTCCGCATTTTCAGAGGAATAATTCCTTTTCAAAACCTGTACCTAAAACCCATACCCATGAAATCACATGAATTGTTATACCAGGGCGCTTTCACCGCGTTAAAAGTTGAATTGGAGCAAGGCCAATCGATCAAGGCGGAATCCGGCGCTATGGTTGCTATGGATACCACGGTGGAAGTTGCCGGGAAAATGGAAGGCGGCTTGCTGGGTGGTCTCGGACGTATGCTGACCGGCGAAAATTTCTTTTTCCAAACCTTAAAAGCGGAAACCGGGCCGGGCGAAGCTATATTGGCGCCGGCTACACCCGGCGATGTTCAGGCCATCGTTATGGATGGTCAAACCGCCTATAATGTTCAAAAAGACGGTTTCTTTGCCGGTACCGACGGGCTGGAAGTGGCTACCAAAATGCAGAATCTCGGTAAAGGGCTCTTTTCCGGAGAAGGATTTTTCATCATCAAAGTCAGCGGTGCAGGTACCTTATTTGTAAGTTCTTTTGGAGCGATCCATAAAATTACGATCCCTGCGGGTAAAGAATATATCATTGATAACGGCCACCTGGTTGCCTGGCCCGAAACAACCTCCTATACCATTCAAAAAGCATCGAAAGGCTGGATCTCCTCCTTTACCTCGGGTGAAGGGCTCGTAACCCGCTTTACCGGTCCCGGAGAGGTCTTTATTCAAACCAGGAATGCACCGGCTTTCGGCGGTTGGATCAGGCAGTTTATTCCCAAGAAATAAGCAAAACCGGCCATCCGATCGCTTAAATAAATGGAAACGGCTCTTGCCTTTTTCTTAAAAATAGGTTAATTTGATTAGCTTAAAAGATCGCTTGTATTAAGATCCCACTATGATCTTTGAAAAAGAAATATTGGAATTTCTGCTGGCCGATAAAAAAGAGCTACTCAAATTTTCCCACCGAACGCATAGCGAAAAGATCGCCCGACAGATCGTGGCGTCCGGGTTTGAATTCAGCGAGTCTCTCCAAAAAACGACGGATCCTATTATCGATGACCAGGTTTATCTCAATTACTGGCATAACCTGAGGGTGTATTATGGTCCTTTTACCATCGTGATCTGTATTGCCAAAACGCTTTTCCTGGATTATATTAAAAGGCTGGATGAGGTCGGCAATAATAATATCCTGGTCGAGCATATCCTGACGGTAAAAGAGCCGGTCAACGACAACCAGAATTATATCTACACCCTACCTAATCAATATATCAAAGGTTATTTCAACAGCGAAACCGGTGCTATCACCGCCAATCCCGATTTCGATCCCTACTTCGACTCTCCCATATTCCTGGAAAACCTGGAAAAGCTAAAACAAACGAATGCGAAATGATGGTGGAATAGGGAATGAGAGATGAAGCCCTATTGGCTTAAGGGTATGGCTACAGTAGCACAACGTTTTTCATCTTGAAGATAGGTTTTTCCCTTACCAACAAGATAATATCCGAAATCATATTTTTGAACGGATATTTCATCAAAATAAGTATCCAGCGCCTTGGGATGCGTACTTTTGAACCCCGATACAAGTATTGGGTTGAGATCATAATTAATGGTGAAAGTGCCATCAGCATGATAGGTGATCGGAGGTTTGGAACGGTCTGTTTTAATCGTTGCACCGCCTGATGTTACAGCATGCGTGCAATAGAAAGTTCCTGCATTGACATTTGCGACCCCATCACATGAACAACTACCCTTACATCCGTTGTTTGTGATCGTAAGATCACAGGATGAACAATTAGTTCCGGTACAACTATGCGTATAATCGCATGTTTGCTTATTGGATTGGTGTTCATTAATATAAAGCCCTATCGAATGTTGGTCTGTAGAAGAGATCGGATTGGCAGGGTTATTGGATTTTTGGCAACTGCCGATAAGTAATAGGATTACTGAAACTGTGCAGATAATTCGCATTTTAAAATGTTATTGATAAAGGATCGGATTAACAGAACAAATCTAATACAAAAAATAATACTATACTAGTTTTTTTAAATAATTAATAAATATCATGATTTAAGAACCCTTAAGCGTTTGTACAAACACCTCGTTCACTTATCGCATTATAATTTTGAAAATCAAAAATCATACATCGTAAATCATAAATCAAAGCTCGCAAGAGATTTATGATGCTAGATGTTTGATTTTTGATGTTTGATTTGACATTACTTAAAACCGGTACCGGGGATCGGGAGTGATATCCAGGCCGGAGAATTCTTTTTTCAAATACTTGAAATAGCCGGTCATAGCGATCATACCGGCATTATCGGTACAAAACTCGAACCTTGGGATATAGGTTTGCCAGCCATAGGCTTTTCCGGCCTCTTCGAAGGATCTTCGCAAACCGGAATTGGCAGATACCCCGCCGGCAATCGCCAGGGAACTGATCTGGTATTGTTCGGCGGCTTTGATCAGCTTGTTCATCACGATGGATATGATACGTTGCTGCACCGAAGCGCAAATATCAGCCATATTTTTTTCGATAAATGCAGGGTCTTTGGCCGATCCATCTCTGACAAAATAAAGAATGGCGGTCTTCAACCCGCTGAAGCTGAAATCCAGGCCGGGGATATTGGGCTCCGGAAAAGTGTATCGATCCGGATTGCCCCGGGCAGCGTATTTATCGATCAAGGGTCCCCCGGGATAAGGCAAACCCAGGATCTTAGCGGTTTTGTCAAAAGCCTCCCCGGCTGCATCGTCATTGGTTTGCCCGATAACTTCCATATCCAGGTAATCGTTCACCAAAACAATTTGGGTGTGGCCGCCGGAAACGGTTAAACAGATGAAAGGAAAATCGGGTTTGGGCGCTTCGATAAAATGTGCCAGGACATGCGCCTGCATATGGTTAACCGAAATGATGGGGATATCCATTCCTTGGGCAAAAGATTTGGCAAAGGCCGTTCCGACCATTAGCGGGCCGGCCAGCCCCGGACCAACGGTTATGGCCACACCATTGATCGCTGACCTGGCAATACCGGCTTTTTTGATCGCTTCATGGACTACGGGGATGATATTTTCCTGGTGGGCCCGGGATGCCAGCTCAGGCACTACGCCTCCGTATAAACGGTGGACCTCCTGGTTGGCGATTACATTAGACAGCACCTCGCCATCCCGGATGATCGCGGCACCGGTATCATCGCAAGATGACTCAATACCTAAAATAATAACGGCCATCGTTCGCTCGTTTGGATAGGGCGGTTTTCACCGGGAAGAAAGTTTCAGATCATCGGTACCGGAAGCTATAAGCCATATAGGCCCGGACTCAAAAGGCTGATCGAGTTCCCACACCCCACATCCCGTTAAAATCCATAAATTTAGGCTAATTTTATATTCCCGGATCGACAAAAATGGCGATTTCTACCCGAAAAGTCCTTAAAGTTTCATTGATCATCCTGGCCGCTTTTGTTGTTCTGCTGCAGTTGGGATATTTCCTTTTGAAAAGACCGGCTGTTCAAACCTACCTGACCTCCTCCATAGCCGGATCCCTGGCCGACGAATTAAACACCGCCATCAGCATACAGGCCGTCGATTTCCGGTTTTTTGACAAGATCCGGCTGGACTCCATTTATATAGAAGACCTCAACCAGGATACCTTGCTGTACATCGACAGGCTCGAAGCTGATATCGGTGTATTGGAATTGATGAATAACAAAGTGGAGATCGAAGCACTAAGCCTGTCGGATAGTAAGATCTATTTCCACAAAAACGAAACGGATAGCTTTTTCAACTTCCGGTTTATCATCGACGCCCTGAGCAGCGAAGATACCACCGGCTCTTTTGACTGGGATATCACCTTCGGAACCATAGCCCTCCATAACCTCTACTTCCGGCTTTCCGATGAATCGGCGCATAACCTGCTCATCATCGACCTGCCGGACAGCAGGTTTGCCTTCGATACCACTGATCTGGCCGGGCAAAACCTGGTGCTGAATAAGGGATTGATCTCGAAAGCCAAAGTTACCTGGTCTCAATCTCCCGATTCCCTGATGGTCGAACCGGAGATCGATTACGACAGTTTGCCTTTTCCCCATTTGAATACCTCCGACTGGCGGATCAAAGCCCATGCCTTCCAGCTCAAGGGCCTCGAATTCCGGCTCGATAACCTTAGCCAGGCCCACGATACCTCGGGCATTGATTTCCGCCATTTGCACCTGGCAGATATTCAGTTGAAGCTGACCAATGGAGCCTGGGTAAAAGATACCATCGATGCGGATATCCGGCAATTGTCGTTCATCGAACAAAGTGGCTTCACCCTCCAAAAACTACAGACCAAAGCCCGGATCACTACTCAACTCATCTCCTGCGATAGCTTATTACTGATCACACCCAACAGCCGTATCGGGCAGTACTATGAAATGAAGTACAAATCCTTTCACGACTTCAGCAACTTCACGGAAAAAGTGAAATTGAAAGCCGACTTCCGGCATTCGAGGGTCGATTTCCGGGATATCGCCTATTTCGCCCCTCCATTAGCCAAACGGGCCATGGTAGTGAACCTCAATGGTATGGTCAAAGGCAGGATCGATCGCATTCGCAGTAGTGACCTGCAGGTAAATCTGGGACGGGAAACCTCCTTTAAAGGGAAGATCAGTTTAAGGGGCCTGCCCGATATCCGGGAAACCTTCATCGACCTGGATGTCGTCGAGATCAAATCCACCCCTGCCGACTTCCGGAAGATATTTCCTGACTTTCCGGCGCCCGACAATATCGCAGCGCTGGGCAAAAGCTATTTTAACGGGCGGTTTACCGGGTTTATCAACGACTTCGTAGCCTTTGGGAATTTGCAGACCTCCATCGGAAGGCTGGTTTCCGACATCAACATGAAGGTGGACAGTGTCGATTCGCGTAACACCACTTATTCCGGAAAGCTCAGCGCCTATGGTTTTGATCTCGGGCAGTGGTATGAAACCCCTGACCTGCTTGGAGATATCACCCTTAACGCAGCGATCAAGGGTAGCGGGATAAAACTCGGTGAAGTGAATGCCACGATCAAAGGTAATATCGATCAGTTCGAAGTGAACCGGTATAACTATACCCGCATTTCCGTAGACGGGGAATTCGATAAGAAATTGTTCTCCGGGAACCTCGATGTGGCGGATCCGAATTTGCAGCTCAATTTTAAGGGTAGCGTGGATTTCAACGATACTATTCCGGTGTTGAACTTCCGTGCCCTGGTCTCTTCGGCCAGGTTAAAAGCTTTACAGTTCTCCGACGAGGATTATATCATTACAACCAAAGCCGAGATCGACCTGATCGGTGATAATCCGGATAACCTGCAGGGAGATATCAGCCTGGATACCCTGATCTGCCGGTTAGACAGCCAGCAATTCGTTTCGAAATATATCAATATCGGCGCCGCTTCGATGGATACCGCCAAATTCATCATATTTGAATCCGATATTATCGACGGCGAAATATCGGGAAACTATACCCTGGCCAAACTCCCGGACGCCTTTATGCAATTCCTGCAAGCCTATTTGCCATCCCTGGCGCTCGATACCACCCAAGCCCCGCCCGGGCAAAATTTCAGATTTTCCTTTACGCTGAAAGACCTCGGAAAATTCACCCGCTTCTTTTATCCGGCGATCAGCCAGGTGGAAAAGGGCGAAGTTTCCGGAAGCTTTAACCTGGCGGACAACCGGCTGTTGCTCAACGGAAGACTGGGGGGATTAAACTACGGTACTTACCGCCTGCGAGGGCTGCGTATGTTTGCCAGGACGAATAAAGACCAGCTTTCCTATGCCTTTGAACTGGATACTTTTCAGTTGAACGACAGCATCATGATCGACCGGAATAAATTATCGGCAACCCTTGCCCACGACAGCATCCTCTTTGCCCTGCGTGCCGCCAATGAAAGCCTTCCCAATCGGCTCGACCTGCACGGATTGGCATATAACAGCCGCGATTCTCTGATGATCAGCCTGCTCCCTTCGGAATTATTCATTAACCATAAGAAATGGGACATTGCTCCGGGCAACCGCATTACGATCCGGCAAAATGCCCTCTTCACCAAAGATTTTTACCTCCAGCAAGAGCAGCAGGTGGTTGCCTTGAGCAGCTCCATATCAACCAACTATGCTTCTAACCTCGGCTTGCAGTTAAACCGGGTTGAACTGCACGACATCCTCCAGGCTCTTAATATCCGGGATCAACCCCTGAACGGACATATCACGGGTACGGTGAAGCTCACAGACATTTTCGGCAACCTGGGCCTGGCGGCCTATACCTTTATCGATGAATTCAGTTTTGAGCAAGACACCCTGGGCAATCTTGAGATGTCGATAAGCTCCCGGGACTTGCAAGACAGCATATATGCTAACATTAAACTGGACAATGAAAACCGCTTTGCCAGCTTAAAAGGTTGGTATCATGTTCATCCCGATCCTGATCGCCTGGATTTCAGGATCAGGCTGGGGAAAATGCCCCTCGTTTATGCCGAACAATTCATCCCCGAGTTTATCGAACAAACCAAAGGCCACATCAGCTCGGCGCTCTACCTCAAAGGAGACCTGAAACAACCCGAGCTCACCGGAACCGTCTTGCTGCATGATGCCGTTACTACCTTCAAGTTCCTGCAAACCCGGTATGCCATTAAAGACGATGTGATCCGGTTCAGCCCCACTTCCATCGATATCAAGGAATTGACCCTCAGCGATACCCTGGAAAATACCGCCGCCCTGACCGGCTCCATTACGCACCAGGGGTTGCGGCATTTCAATTTCGACATCGACATCGAAACAGATGAGCTAATGGTGCTGAATACGACCTTCGAGGACAACAACCTTTTTTACGGGCAGGCCTTTACAAAGGGTAAATTCAGTATTTCCGGCCCCCTTAAAAATATTGAGCTATACGCTGCGGCCAGGTCGCTGAAAGGCACAGCGATCTATATTCCCATTTCCGATGCACTCGATATATCCAGGCATGATTTTATCACCTTCGTTCGTTCGCCGGATGATGTTACGTTCAAAAAGGAGATCGACCTGACCGGTTTGACCATGAATTTCGACCTCGACGTTACGCCTGACGCGGAGATCCAGATCATTTTCGATGAACAAACCGGCGACATCATTAAAAGCACCGGCCAGGGGAATATTAAAATGGAGATCACCACCCTAGGCGATTTCAACATGTATGGCAGCTATACCATCGACCGAGGGGATTATTTATTCACGCTCCAGAATGTGATCAACAAACGGTTCAGGGTCGGCAAGGGCGGAACGATCAATTGGTCAGGCAGCCCTTATGAAGCCAGGATCGATATCAACGCGATCTACAAACTTCGGGCATCCACCATAGATCTGCTCGGCGTGCAAGAAGTAGCTGGGCTAACGGAAGAGGCTCAAAAAACCGTGCGCAAACGCGTACCCATTGAGTTGTTCCTGAATCTGAGCGGCTCGCTATTGCACCCCAATATCGATTTTAATATCGAGGTCAGCGGCGATGAAGGCCCGGTCAACAGTCAAGTGGCCCGAAGGATCCGGGAAATCGAGGAAGACAAAAACGACCTGAACAAGCAGGTATTCGGATTGCTGGTGCTCAATCGTTTCATCCCCCTGGAAAATACCGGTCAGGGGCAGTTCATTTCCGGCGTTAATACCAGCGTCAGTGAATTGCTGACCAGTCAGCTCTCCAACTGGTTGTCTCAATACCGCGACGATATCGACTTTGACATCAACCTGTACTCCTATAAAACCGGCCTCTCCGGAGGAAGTGAATCCGATCAGTTGTTCAAACGGAGAGAATTGCAAGTGGCGCTGACCAAACGATTCTTTAACGACAGGGTATCGGTCAACATCGGCGGTAACCTCGACGTCGGCGGGGAAGAAAGATCCACCAGCGGTAATGTGCGCGGTGCCAGTACGATCGCCGGTGATTTCATCCTGGAATATAAAGTTACCGAAGATGGCAAGTTCCGGGTAAAGCTATTCCGGAAATCCGACTACGACATTTTCGCGGAACGTTATAATAAAACCGGTGTGGGCTTTTTCTATCGAAAAGAGTTCGATCAGCTCAATGAATTCTGGGCCAATTACCGGAGGAAGAAGATGAGCAGCGGAGAGTGAGTTTGGAGGGGGGTGGTTAGATGGAAATTGAAGATAGTTGGGTTTTAGAAAGTAGGCAGTAAGGGAGTAGGCAGTAAGGGAGTAGGAAGGTGGCAGTGAGCTGTGTGGTACCCGCAGACTCACTGCCAACTGCCTACTTTCCAACTGCCAACTTCCTACTACTCCTTCAAAATATTATGCCCCATTTTATCTCTTTTGGTCTGGAGATAGAATTCATTGTGCACGTTCGGGATCACTTCGATAGGAACATTTTCGATGATCTCGAGACCATATCCGATGAGGCCGGCCCTTTTCTTGGGATTGTTGGTGATCAACCGGATCTTGGTAATATCCAGGTCGCGAAGGATCTGCGCTCCCACACCATAATCCCGTTCATCCATTTGAAAGCCCAATTCCAGGTTGGCCTGTACGGTATCTTTGCCTTCTTCCTGTAGCTTGTAAGCCTTCAATTTATTGAGCAGGCCGATGCCCCTTCCTTCCTGGTTCATATATAATACCACTCCTTTTCCTGCCTTTTCGACCATTTTCATGGCATGCTGCAATTGGTCGCCGCAATCACATCTCAAGGATCCCAATACATCACCGGTCAAACAGGAGGAATGCACCCTCAGCAATACCGGTTCGTCTTTTTCCCAGTTGCCTTTTTTTAAGGCGATATGGATCTCTCCGCTGGTCAGTTGTTTGTAGGCGATCAATTCGAAATTGCCCCATTTTGTAGGTAAATTCACCGACACCTCTCTTTGGATCAGGCTTTCCGTTTCCAGGCGGTAAGCAATCAGATCTTTTATGGAAATGATCTTGAGGTCGAACCGCCCGGCGATTTTCACCAACTCCGGCAAACGGGCCATGGAGCCATCCTCATTCATGATCTCCACCAATACGCCGGCAGGTTTCAGGCCAGCCAGGCGCGCAAGGTCGATGGTGGCTTCCGTATGTCCCGATCTTCTGAGCACCCCTCCCCGTTTGGCTTTCAAAGGGAAGATGTGGCCGGGCTTGCCGAATTCCCCGGGTTTGATATCCGGATCGATGAGTGCTTTGATCGTTTTCGACCGGTCGCTGGCAGAAATACCGGTGGTACAACCATGGCCGATCAGATCCACGGAAACCGTAAAAGGCGTTTCGTGCAGCGCTGTATTTTTACCCACCATCAGGTCCAAACCCAGCTCCTCGCAGCGATCTTCCACCAGGGGAGCGCAGATCAAGCCCCTGCCGTGGGTGGCCATGAAATTCACCACTTCCGGAGTAGCATGCTCCGCGGCTATCACAAAATCACCTTCATTTTCCCGGTTTTCGTCGTCGACCACGACCACCATTTTACCGGTTTTGATGTCCGCGATGGCATCCGGGATCGTATGAAAGGGATTACTGTTTTCGCTGTGTGGGTTGCCAGACATTGGTCTTGATTCCTTTAATATATTTCAATAAGCCTAAGAATAGGGCGGCATTCATGGCATAGAAATGTGTTATAAAACGCAAAATTACAGAATGCAGGCCTATTTTTTTCAACAGACTGTCGACAAAGATCAACCCGATAAATGCATGCTGCACCACCCAAGCAGCCAGGTAAAAATCATGATCCCGGATCAGCAAGCCATTGCTGACATAAACGATGATCAGCAAAACCGGCCCCAACCACCGTAGCACTTTATGGGAGAAGAAGGCAAAAGCCAGGGTACCCGGCCGGAACAATACCGGGAAAAAAACATTCAGATTCTGGAAATTTCCGGAGGAGATCCTCACCTTACGCCGGAATTCTTCCCGGATATTATTGGAGACCTCCTCATAACAAATAGCCTCCAATTCGTTGATACTAGCGCCGCCGGATTGCATCGCTTTCATGGCTATGTAAAAATCATCGACATTAAAATTCTCGGGCACCGGTGAAAATTTTTCCCGCCGGAGGGCATAGCAACCGCCGAAAGGGCCCATCATCCTTCCCCACAAAATACCTTCCCAGTATTTGATCTTCACCTCCCAGCTCAGGTAAGCGCTTTCCTGTGTCGAGATCCCCCGGTTGTCTTTTTTGACACTGATCATATGGCTGTCCACCAAAGCGATCTCCGGATTCCTGAAATGTTTGACCAACTGGAACAGCGTGTTTTGGGTAAACAAAACATCCGCATCGGTCAGCACTAATATTTCTCCTTTTGCTTCCGGCACCAATTCATTGATGATCCCCGGTTTACCGGTCCGCCGGTCGAATCGCCGGAGCCGGATGTTCGGATAATCATTGGCCAGCTCCCGGACGATAGCTTCGGTTTCATCCGTCGACGCATCCGACCCGATATATAGCTCCATCTTGTCGGAAGGATAATCGGATCTATCAATGCTCTCTATTTTTGCCCGGATAACCGTTTCCTCATTATACACGGCCATAACCACCGATACAAAAGGCAGGTTATCGGTTGGCTTATATACAAGTTCGTTCGGCCGGCGGCCCCTGGACAACAACCACAATAATGCCGGGTAACAGACGTAATTATAAACCAATAAACCCGCTCCGGCCCAAAAAAGAAAGTGGATGATCATGAAATGAGCGTTTCATAAAAGTCCAGCAAAGATCGGCTAATCGTCCGATAATCATAACGATTTTCGACAAGTGACCGGGCCTCCTTCGTGATCTGCTCCACTAAGGCCGGATCTTCCAGGCACCGTTCGATAGCGGCCATAAAAGTTTCAGGCCGGTCGGCTATCATCAGATGTTTGCCGTTTTCACAAGCTATACCTTCGACGGCCACAGGCGTTGCTACAATCGTTTTCCCGAGGGCCATACCCTCGATGATCTTAACACGCATTCCACTACCGGAAAACAAGGGGACGATCATGATAGCTTTGGAGCGGATAAAATCGGGGGCATCATCGACTTCCCCTACCGGAACAAGGTTATCCGACCGTAATTGCCGGATCCACTCCGGCATATGTCTGCCGGCCATATAAAATTTCAGATCCGGGTATTTCCGGTGTAACGCCGGCCAAACCTCGTTCAGGAACCATGTTAATCCTTCTTCATTAGGCATCCAATCCAAAGAACCGATAAAAAACAGGGAAGGAAATTCGACCGGTATACCGGACTCCGGAAACGGCTCGATCCCGAACGGTGTAACATGCACCGGTAACTCCGGCTGATAGCCGGCCAATACAGCGCCATCGTTTTCAGTGATGGGAATGATGGCATCACAGGAGGCCAATACTTCGGTTTCATAGTGCCGCAGCCGTGTGGTCAGCAACTTCAGGTACCATTTTTTCAGACCAGAGGCCCCGGCAGTAAGCCGCTCCCAGATCTGGTACTCGATATTATGCGCACGATAGGCTATCGGGGCATCCGAAAGCTTCCGGATAGCCGGGATATATGGTGTCAGGTAGAGCCCTTCCAATTGGATCACATCGAACCGGTCTTGGGTAAGGATGGCTTTAAGTTTGGCCGCAAAGGAAGCGGAAATAAAGCGCTCGACGTTATAGGAACGGCCGGTAAAAAGATTCAATAGGGCGTGGAACGGTTTGATCCGGTTATCGACATCGGCAATTTCCATTGTTGCCAAAGCCGTCAACTCCTTGGGAAATTGATGGTCGGGCGGCACATAATGCCGGCTTGTGTTCATGGCCAGCAGCGTTACCTCGGCGCCCAGTTCGTGAAAGCCTTTGGTTAAATTATAGACGGCAAAAGCTCCGCCATCTTTGGGTGGATAAGGAATTTTGTTACAAAGCTGAAGGATCTTCAAGGCTTGGGGATCAATGGCTTGAATTAAGGTCAAGAAGTGGTTCGGGGATGCTTACGCCAAAACCCGGGGTTTGGGAATAAAAAGTAAAATTAGTCAGAAATCATTGACTTTACCAGGCAAATATTCGGCTATCGTTTTGCAGCGAGTTCCGGGAATTATTGTCCGGCAAAATTGACATTCGATAGTCTTTATTTCGTTAACAAATGCTTGTATTGTCCTTCCGGTATCAACAATACCCGGCATCAAACCCCCTTAAAATGGCCATTTACAAAAATCTTCAAAAAAAAATTAATACCCCATACAACCTTTTGACGAGTTTTAACATCTAGTTAATTGTCAGCCCATATTTATTTTTTTAGTTTCCCCAATCTGACAACTGGTTTTTATGATTTATTCATACTCCTGGTATACAGGTGTAAATGGGAAAACTATGCATATCGCTATCATTACTGCTAGAAAGGTCGCCTGGCTGAAAGTATTGATCTTAATTCGCAGTTTTATTTACCTTTTTATCCTACTGTATTCCTATGTACCTGCCTTGATCGGTATCTCCTGTCCTGATACAACGGTAGTGCAAACGAACCGGGAATTGACCGGCGAAAGACAAAACTATATATCCTAACTAAAAAATATGATGATGAAAACTGAGAAACTATTGCAAACCCAACCCTCACCACAACATACCCAGGTATGGATATCCAAGCCTTTAGAAATTGGTAGCGCATCGAAGAAGCCATCGGGTTCGCGCCGCTTGCTGGCAATCTTTATCCTATTATTGGCATCCATGCACCTGGCATGGGCTCAAAACACCTGGCAACAGACCATCAGTCTTCCGGGCGTTGATTTTTACCTGACCGATGGGGTGCAAACGCCGGATAGCGGTTTTTTAGTTACCGGTTATGCGGATCTGAAAAACGGTAAGGGTGAAGATGCAGTACTCATCAAATTCAAACCGGACGGCCAGTTGGAATGGCAAAAGTTTTATGGTGGCCTGAACGATGATGGCGCGCATTCCATTTTATTAAGCAGTGATGGTGGTATTGTGCTGGCAGGCTATACCAACAGCTTCTATTTAACCAACAAATACTATTACCTGGTTAAAACAGATGCATCCGGTAACCTGCTCTGGACTAAAAGTTATGGACAATCGCCTAATTATGTGGATGAAATATGCTATAGAGTACTCGAAACCACCGACAAGGGATTTTTATTGGCCGGAATTCGCGGTTACAGCGGTTTACTGATAAAAACGGATAGCCTCGGGACGCTCGATTGGCACCAAACTTATGTAGATGATGTGTGGGGAGATCCGGCACTTTTATACGATGCCGCGCAAACGGCAGATGGTGGATTCATTTTTGCCGGCTACAAAAAGGAAGAGGTTCCTTTCCAGGGTAATTTGTACCTGTTAAAAACAGATGGATCCGGCAACCACCTATGGAGAAGGGGGTATTATAATCACCCGAACTGGCCAAACGGGTCTGCAGTATTGGCCGATAGTGATGGAAATATTGTTGCAGCCGGTTACGGAACAGGCGCTTTTGTCGTCAAAGTCGATTCAGGTGGTTCAGCTATCTGGGGGAAATCATATAAGGAAACGAATTACGATGAAGCCAAAGATATTTATGAAACCGCAGATAATGGGTATGTGATGACCGGAATAACTGATGGGGTGGTTAGTTTAACCAAATTAGATAGGCAAGGGAATGTGATATGGGCTAAAAAGTTTACCAGTCTGGGTTCCGGTGTGGGTAATGCTGTTAAACAAACCTTT
>JANQFB010000399.1 GCA_028278085.1 Chitinophagales bacterium | reverse complement strand
GGCGGGGGCGTTTCTTTATCCGCCTCTTTTTTTGCCTCGCCTATTCGCTCCGGGGTGGTTACATCTTTTGGAGATTGGGGCCTCGCCGGTTTAGGTTCAACCGGAGGTGCTCCTGTCTTTTCCCGGCCGGGATGCTCCATTTGCTTGCGGAGGGTGATCATTTCCCGCCGCAATTCATCCATCAGGAAAAAGAGCCGTCGGATGCGGCTGCCTAATTGAATTCGGAAAATAATTTGGATCGCCACCGGCAACCCAATGATCAATACGATCAACCAGATAATCTCGTCCATAATCGGTGTTTAGGGTGAACAAATGATTTCATCAATCGCTGAAAACAATAACGCAATATTAGCCCGGTATTGCCCGGATCGCTATCCATAATTTAAAAAATCCGTATTTTTAAATTAATTCCATTTTTGGCAAGAATTCAGTATTTTTAAGAGTTATAAGCGGATAAATACGTACTTTTATTTTATGGACAAACTCCGTGAAGTTATTCATACCCTCACCCCTGAAGACCAGAAAGCCTTCCGGGTATTTATCAATAAACAGCGTAAAAAGGATAAGCGGAAAGACCTGATGCTATTCCGTATCCTGCAAAGTGAAACCAGGCTCCCGGCTGCCCGTATCAGCCACACCCTTTATGGCCACAAGAATTTGAATGCTTATCATAGCCTGAGGAAACGACTCATGCGGCAGTTAACGGATTTTATTGTGGTCAAACGATTGGAGGAAGACACGACGGCTGCCTCCCCGATCATGGGCACGATCAGCCTCGCCCAATACCTGTTTGACAAAAAAAGTGATGAGCTGGCCTGGAATGTGCTCAGGAATGCCGAAAAGCAAGCCGTTCAAAATGAACAATACCTGCTGCTGAACGGGATCTACAACTTACAGGTCGAACATGCCCATAGTCCCTTTAGCGATGATCTCCACGAGATCATCCGCAAAAGAAGGTCGAACAAAAAGCTGGCGGATGAGGATGAAAACGTCAATGAAGCTTATAGCCTGATCCAGCAAAAGCTGAACGAGGTCAGGCTAAAGGGGAAGGATGTGGATTTTGACCAGATATCCGGTAAGATCCTGCGTGCCTATGACTTACAGGAAATTGTTACCCAACGGCCCCGGCTGTTGTACCAGTTGTTGTCGATCAGCCGCAGCTCGATCCTGGCCAAGAAAGATTTCTATCATTTCGAACCTTTTATCATTGGGCAATATCATCATATTGAAGATCATACCGGATTTTCCCGGAAAGATCATTACTATAAGCTCAGCATGCTATATATGATCGCCCATACCCTCTACCGAAACCGTAAGTTTAAACAGGCAATTGGCTACCTGGATCGTTTACATCAAAATCTCCAGGCTTATCATCAAAGTTATTATCCTCAATTTTATCCCAGGTATATTCAATTGCTAGCTGCCGTTAATGCGTTCAGCGGTGATAACAAAAAAGCCATCGACCTGTTGCAAACCTTTCTCGATGAGGAACCGGTCAAGCTATCCCAATCCCATGGGGATCATTTGAATATCATCCTGAACTTGTGTATCTACTACTACCAGCAAGATAATATCGAAGCTTCCCACCGAGCGTTGGCCAATATTTACCATACGGACAAATGGTGTGAAAAGGTTATGGGGAAAGAATGGGTATTAAAAAAGCTGATTATCGAGACCTTATTACAATATGAGATGGGGAATGAAGAGATAGTGCTGTACCGGATCAGGAATATCGAAAGAAGCTTCCAGGATCTGTTCCGGATCCCCAGGTACCGGCAGGCAAAAATATTCCTGGGCTTTATCCGGCAAATGATCCACCAGCCGCATCGGGTCCGGACGGAAGAATTCTACGGGGAGGTCCGTTCCTCCTTTGAGTTTGTGCCGACGGAACGGGAAGATATTCAGGCGATGGGCTTTTACGCCTGGCTTAAGGCCAAGATGCTCAATTTGCAGTATTATGAGGTGCTGCTGGAGTTGATGCACCGGCAACCGGTGTGATAAGCCCAGGAAACCTTATGGCAGTGTCCCAGCCAACTGGCTGGGACACTGCCATAAGACAAGGTTGTACGATGATTTGACAAAAAAACCTGGCCATATCTCATATAGCCAGGTCTTGAAGATCTTTTCGGGAGCCGGTTTACTACGGGCAGCCTGAATTGTTACCTTCCACCTCGTTACCGGATTCGTTGCAACTACCCGGATTCTTGATCTTTAGGTTTCCGCCAATGGTATTGTTGGTGATGGTAATGGACGTATCTTCTTTTGAACTGACATTACCTTCGACATCATTACCATCGATCGTTGTGGTGGAACTGACGGATTTGATGTTACCGTCAACATTGTTACCTTCTACGGATGCAGTCGAATTTTTAATACCGACATTTCCGTCCACATTATTGGTTGTGAGCACAACATTTGAGGAATCAATAACCTTTACGTTACCATTAACGCCATTGGACAGCAAATTACCCTGAACATTATCGATTTTGACATTGCCATCGACCGTTGAGGAGCGGATCTCCGCTAATGAATTGTCGACGTCCAGGTTACCATTGAGATTGATCTCATTTACAAATAGCAAGCCTTGTGTATCGGCTTTTAGTTTGAGGTTACCACCAATGGAAGCTTCCGTAGAGATGGTGAACTGGGATTCTTGTTTGCCACGGACATTCCCGTCGACAGAGGTGCCTGAACCCATGGCAAAAACGCCGTTATTGATCTTTACGTTCCCGGCAACCTGGCCTTCACCGGATAAGGTGACTGCACCGTCCGTAACTTTTACATTCCCTTCCGTAACATCCGTGATCAGGGTACCTGCCAGGTTGAGGGAAAGATTGGCAGCTTTGCCGCTAATGGTGTCGAAGTTAACCACGTCTCCTAAAGTCAGTCCTTTCGAGGGAAACTCGGGATCTTCAAAACTTATGGTTTCGCCCGGAGCGACCTGGGTTGTGGTGGAGCTTCCGGGTTCGCCCGGCGCTTGAGGTAAATTCATGATCATACCCGAGGTGTTTCCAGGTTCAATTTCTGTGATTGTTCCTTTAGCCATAATTGTACTTATTTAGTTTGGGAAATAATAAATTTTAGGCTAATGTAAAAACTTTCTTATTGAGGACAAAAAATGTTTTGATTTATTTCTTACATTTAATTAATAATATGCTTTAAGGGTTTTTTAATAACCACGACTCTACCGATCAACTTGTTTATTGATATTGCTTATTAGATATCAAATATTTCTGGTCCTATTTACCTTCCACCTAGGTAGCATCTTTGCTCAAAAGGGTGTGCCGTACATAACGAACTATTCGCATAAACACTACTATTCTGACGAATATATTTCCAGCCCACAGAATTTTAAGATAGTCCAAGACAAAAGAGGGCTAATATACATTGCAAATACGAATGGTGTACTAGAATATGATGGACTGAACTTTCGAATGATAAATGGTACGGATACTATCGGAGATATAACGCTTGCCATGGATAGTCAATTCCAAATCTACGTTGGGGGAATCAATAATATCGGATATTTAAAGCCTTCGGCAGATGGAAGAATTGGATATCAAAGTTTGCTGAAAAAATTACCTCAATCGGAAACTAATTTTGGAAGAATTTGGAGAATGGAGGGAGTAATACAAGGAGGTTATTATGTTGCTTTAAAAAAAATATTCCGATTTGACGGTCAGGAACTCAAAACATGGTCGACCAATAGCATGTTTTACCCATCTTATTCAATCGGAAACGACTTTTTTGTGAGAGAAAAAAATGTAGGTATCCTGAAATTGATAAATGACTCATTGGTGCTTGTTGCAGGTAGCGAAATTTTTGCACAAGAAAACGTTTCAGCCATTTTACCCTTTGATAATACGGGTCGGTTGTTGTTTGCTTCTAGAAACAATGGTCTTTATGTATATGACCAAAAGAATATAATCCTACATACTTCCTCTGCTCATAATAATTTCATTGACAATAAAATATCATGTGGTATTATCACCACTTCTCAGCATTATGTGTTTGGAACATTAATCAATGGAATTATAGAAACTGATAAGAACGGTGATTTAGAAAATATTATTAACCCGGTAGATGGACTACAAAAAGAACGAATTCTGAATGTTTATCAAGATAATGAAAGCGGAATTTGGACTAGCCTGAATACCGGATTCAGCAGAATTGAATTGGCCTCACCAATTACCTATTTCAACGAGAAGAACGGAATAAAAGGGACCGTAATGGATGTCGTCAGACACAACGGAGTGTTATATATAGCAACAGTTAATGGCGTTTACTATATAAGCAATCATGAAAACCCTGAAATCTTGCCTGAATTTAATTTGGTTGGCGGATTAGATATGCAATCTTGGGAGTTTGTCCAAGCTGAAAATCAGCTTTTAGTAGCGACTGTAAATGGTGTCTATGAAATTACAAATACTAAACCCCAAATTCTATATCAACAGGGAACAAGGTCTATTTTTTACCAAAATGATTCATCCCGGATATTCATCGGATTACCTGAAGATGGATTGAGAGTATTAAGTAAAAAAGGAAACAATTGGAAGGAAGAATCCAAGCCAAAAAACATTGACGGAAAAATTAGTGCTATGGTTTCTTCAAAAGAAGGAAGCATTTGGCTTGCAGCTGAAAATATGGGCATTATACAGCTAAAATATACGAGAGACACCTCAAATATCAACTATGTAGTTTATGATGAACGACACGGCCTACCAAGTAATTCAAGGTTTATGCCATATATTATCAAGGGTAAGCTGGTTGTTAATACAGATTTTGGCTTATATCGTTTGAATCAAAACAAATTCATCCCCGATTCGAGCTTGGGTTCTTATTTCGCGGGGGGGAACCATCCCGCAGACCCCATCGTAACAGCCGCGGACGGCAAAATTTGGGTGGCTTCGGACCGGAAAGCGGGGCCGGTGGTCAAAACGGATTCGGGGACTTTTCATTGGGATTATATCCATTCCCTCCGGATCCCCAAAACCGATATCTGGTCGATCTACCCCGAAGCAAACGGTGTAACCTGGTATGGGACCACCGACGGGCTGATCCGTTATGATAGTAAGATCCAAAAGAACTATGCGATCCCCTACCATGCTTTGATCCGGAAAGTGACCATCGGCAAGGATTCGGTCGTATTTCATGGCTGCTACCTGGATCAGGATAGCGCCCTGAGCCTGCAACAGCCGGAATTTCAGAAGCCGGTGATCGATTACAAGCTCAACTCCATTGTATTCGAATACGCAGCCCCGTTTTTCGACAATCCTGCCGGTAACCAGTACCGTTTTTTCCTGGAAGGATACGACGATGACTGGTCATCCTGGACCTCGGAAACCAAAAAACAATACACCTTGCTGGAAGGTAAATACACCTTCAAAGTCCAGGCGAAAAATATTTATGAGCATTTAAGTGAGGTGGCTGCTTATGAATTTATCATCTCCCCTCCTATCTACCGGTCGGCATTGGCCTTTACCAGCTACTTCCTGCTCTTTATCGGGCTTTTTTACGGAGGGATCCGGCTGAATTCCAGGCGGCTGCGGGAGGCCAACCTCCGACTGCAGAAAAAGATACACCTGGCCACCCAGGAGATCCGGGGACAAAAAGAAGAGATCGAAAAGAAAAACCAGGATATCACCAGCAGTATTCGCTATGCCCAGCGGATCCAGCAAGCGATCTTACCCACGGATGAGGCGATCGAGGAAAACTTCCCGGATTCATTTGTTTTTTTCAAGCCCAGGGATATTGTCAGCGGGGATTTTTATTGGTTCGGTGAAAAAGACGGACACCTGATCATTGCCGCGGCTGATTGTACCGGCCATGGGGTACCGGGCGCTTTTGTATCCATGATCGGCAATACCATGCTCAATAAGGTGATCTATGAGCATGGTTATATTCAACCGGGCGATATCCTGACCCAATTGCACAAAGAGATCAAAGTAGCCCTCAAGCAAGACGATGAAGGCAGCGGAACCAAAGACGGTATGGATATGGCCTTATGCGTGTTGAACCTCGAAAAAAACGAATTGATCTTTGCCGGCGCTTATAACCCGCTTTATATTGTTCGCAAGGGCGCCGAAGAAGTGGAAGAAGTCAAAGCCAATAAATTCCCGGTCGCCGGGTTCCATTTCAAAACGGAGCGGCTTTTTGAGAACAAACCGGTCAAACTGAACAAAGGCGACAACTTTTATATTTTTTCCGACGGCTATGCCGATCAGTTCGGTGGGGAAGAAAACCGGAAGTTTACCTACAAAAGGCTAAGGAATCTCCTGGTCGACATCCAGGACAAGGATCTTAACCGACAACATGAGATCCTCCAGGAACAAATGGCTGCCTGGATGCAACATGAAAAACAACTGGATGATATGCTGATCATCGGGATCCGGGTATAAGGTCTGGATCGATGATGGGGTTATATTAAAAGTCGATAATTTGGCAAAAATTTTATACACCCTCATGATGCCCACCCACAAAAAACGGGAGCGCCTGTTTAAGACACCCCCGTTCGGTTATACTTTTTCGCTCAAAAGATAGTTAGGCAGCGGCTGGTTACTTTTGCCATACCACGTTGACAGCCATTTTACCTCCGGTCGGGCTATCCTGTACGTCATACGTTAGGACCGCACCGGCAGGTATTTCTTGTGATGGTTCTTCCAGGCTAAACTTTCCTTCAAAAGGGATGAGTTCACCGGTTTCCGTGTCTTCAATGATCCCGGTATTCTTGGGAAGTTCACCTGTAACAGTTCCTTTTGCCATGATGTAATTGATTTAAGATTAGCAAATTGTTTAATTCAACCCAAAAATATATAAAATTTTTCCGAACAACAATCGAAAAGTAAATATTTTCTGTAACTTATTTATTATTATTATATGGGAATAAGTGAATTTTAATCCATGCGCCTTCCCCCTGCATATTTTTGGCTATTTTGTTTCCAATCCTTGACACTGCCCTGTTTAAGCAGTACCGGCCTGCCTTATATCCAAACCTTCACCCTGCAGGATTTCGAGGCTGATGACTATGCGATCAGCCCTCAAATATGGTCGATCATCCAGGATGACCAGGGCCTGATCTATATCTGCAACAACTCCTGTGTATTACAGTTCGACGGCATTTCCTGGAGATTGGTGGACGGTACGGATACGATCATTCCCATCGGTATGGCTAAAACCCGTGACGGGGTCTTCGTTGGCGGGGTTAATAATTTCGGATACCTGGCACCGGATGCCCGGGGTAAAACCAAGTATTATTCCCTATTGGATCATGTTAGCCCCGAGGACCTGGAATTCGGAAAAATATGGCAAACTTTCTCTACTGAAAGCGCGGTATATTTCATGGGCCTGCATAAATTATTCAGGTGGCAAAATAATTCGATGACCCGTTGGAAGGCTAAAAAAGCAGATGAAAAGGATGCCAATATATTTTTTCCTGCCAATGCGGTCGGGAATAGTATTTATATCTACCAAACGAAATACGGATTATACCGACTGTCGGATAACGACTCTTTGCAACTTTTGATCGGTATTGACCATTTCAACGGAGCCTGGCCGCTGAAGATCTTACCTTTTCAAAACGGCTTGATGTTTGCCTCCAGAAGTAATGGCCTGATCAAATATGAAAATGAACAGCTAACCCCATTAACAACCCCTGTCGATCGATCCTTGAAAAAGGACCTCGTTTACAGCGGTCTATTCATGCCGGCCAAAAGTATTGCCACCGGAACCGAGGGAGGAGGTCTGTATCTCTTCGATGCAAACGCCCGGCTGATCTCGAGCATCAACAAATCCAGCGGGCTATATGACAATAAGATCTTTTCCATGATGCTGGACCGGGAAAATGGCCTGTGGGTTACCTCCCCCAAGTGTATCAGCAGGATCGAGGCCTTTTCTCCGCTGACCTATTTTTCCAATGCTACTGATGAGCTATCAGACATTGTGGTGGACATACAACAATACGAAGGTCTAATATATTGCGCCACCCAGGAAGGTGTTTTTGTTTTAAGGCAAGCTACCGACCCTACCGGCAAGAATTATTTTGAAAATCTCATCAATACCAATGCCACCTGGCTAGGTTTGGTGGATGGGAAGCTCTTGGCGCTGAGCAATGATGGTATCTTTCAAATATCCCGTCAAAAGATCACAAATATCCTGGAACAACAAACCTATTGGATCCATCAGATGAAAGCCGATCCGGAAATGATACTGGCCTCTACGGATGCAGGATTGGAGCATTTGACATTTGATAAAGCAGGCAGACTCACCCAGGAACGAGTCTTGATCGAACTATCACACCAGGGCTTAAACAACATGGCTGAAACGAATACCGGTGACATTTGGGCGGGGACTACCGATAAAGGTGTCATCCATATTACCGGGATCCAGCACCCAAATGTAAGCATCGAATACAACTTTTACCATACGGAAGCCGGCTTGCCGAAAAGTGATTGGTACGAACCCACCAATATCAACAGGCGGATCTATTTCGGTTCGCAGAATGGATTATACCGATTCGATCCACAGACGCACAAATTTTTTCCGGACTCAATATTCGGTCCTTATTTTGCCCATCATGAAGCCGGGAATTTAACGCAGGACCCACAGGGATATTTCTGGATATCCTCCGAAAAAAAAGCCGGAAAACTGATCAAAACGAGTGCCGGAAAATACATCTGGGATTACCGGCAATCTTTAAGGATCCCCAAAGCTGATATCTATACTATTTTCGCTGGAAATGACAGTGTAGTTTGGTATGGTTCCGTTGATGGCATTGTCAGATATGATGCCAAGATCCGTGAATCCCGATCATTGGATTTTCAAGCTATGATCAGAAAAGTTTATCTCCACAAAGATTCTATACTGTTTTGGGGGACCTATGTCGACACCTACGGAAATATGGCCGATAGCCAACCCACTCACATGAAGCCAACCCTAAAATACGCCGATAACTCCATTACATTTGAATGTGCAGCTCCGGCCTTTGAAAAAGTAGATGCCATAAAATTCAGGTATTGGCTGGAAGGTTATGATACCATTTGGTCCAATTGGTCGAACCAGTCTGTTAAAGAATATACCAACCTCTATGAAGGTAAATATGTCTTTAAGGTCCAGGCAATGGACGTTTATGAGACCAAAAGCAAGATCGGCACCTACGAATTTGTGGTAACGCCGCCTATTTATCGTTCCAATCTGGCTTATACCACCTATGTACTGTTGGCGATCGGCTTTTTTATCGGCGGCATCCGGCTAAATTCCAAAAGACTGCGGGCCGCGAATCTGAGGCTCCAGCAGCGGATAAGGGCAGCTACGGCAGAGATCACTAAAAAGAATGAA
The DNA here is from genome assembly GCA_028278085.1 of Chitinophagales bacterium. Taxonomy (GTDB): domain Bacteria; phylum Bacteroidota; class Bacteroidia; order Chitinophagales; family JANQFB01; genus JANQFB01. The sequence continues at coordinate 4,752 of JANQFB010000399.1, read as the reverse complement.
GATATTACCAGCAGCATCCGTTATGCCAAGCGGATCCAGGATGCCATCCTACCCGACCGGCAATTGATCACCTCTTTCCTGCCTGAAACTTTCGTATACTTCAATCCGAGGGATATTGTCAGTGGTGATTTCTATTGGTTCGGGGAGAAAGATGATAAGCTCATTATTACGGCAGCCGATTGCACCGGCCACGGCGTACCCGGCGCCTTTGTTTCCATGATCGGTAATACCATGCTCAACAAGGTTATCCATGAAATGGGCATCACGGATCCCGGTAAGATCCTCTCGCAATTACACCGGGAGATCAAAACCGCCTTAAAGCAAGACGACCAAGGCACCGGCAGCAAAGACGGGATGGATATCGCCTTATGCGTGATCGACAAAAACAACAGGAAGCTGCAATTTGCAGGAGCCTACAATCCCTTATATATCCTCCGCCAAAACGGCATCGAGGTAGAAGAGATCAAGCCCAATAAGTTTCCGGTAGCGGGATTTCATTTTAAGTCGGAGCGGATCTTTACCAGCCGGGAAGTTCCTTTAGAAACCGGTGATACCTTTTACATCTTTACAGATGGCTATACCGATCAATTTGGCGGTGAAAGCGACCGCAAGTTCACCCACAAGCAATTCCGGGAATTATTATTGCGTATCCAGAACCATGACATGCCTACCCAACAGAAGATCCTCGAAGAAACGATGGATCAATGGAAGGGAAAAAGAAAACAATTGGATGATATGCTGGTGATCGGGTTCCGGTTCTCGGTTAACCGCAATAACTAACCCTTGGCAGCTTCGGAATTCCTGGTTTTGAAATTCAGTCGGCTGAAAAGATCCATCAACTTTTTGAAGGATTCGAAATACAAGGTGAAGTACAGGACCAGGGAAAACAACCAGATGACGATCAAATTAAAACCATAGGTGTCGTAAAGCATGCCGGCAAAATGTTTCCTGGGCGCATAAAAATGGGAGCGATAGTTCATCCAACTGCCCTGGGTGACAGGGTCTTTATAGATCGGGTCGATCTGCTGGATCAGGTGCTGGTTTTCCTCCACCACCTTTAACCGGGTAGATATGTTCAACAACAGATCTTCCAGGCTTTGATTGAAATATTTATCCTTCGCTTCGAAATAGGCCTTTTCTTTTTCCGGCGTTTCAACCATCTTGTTGATCATCCGGTCCAGGATCTTGGTTATTTTGAGGTATTCCTCGCCATAATGCTTTTTCACCTCGTTCAAATATTCCACTGTTGTTTCGGCAATCTCTTTGGTGAAATGGGCCGGTTCCAGGGAGGATAAATGCTGAAATGGAATATGATCCACCTCGGTCCTTTTCTTGCTGACCTCGTTTTTAACCAGGATCAGGCAATTTTCCAGGGATTCCTTATCTTCTTCTGAGGTTTTTTTGATCAGTCGTTTGCAGGTATTGACCCGGTTGATGATCTCCGGGATCAAATGTGTTTGGTTGTAAGCGATCGAGCTTTCCTTCTTTTTAAACCGGTACATCGGCGCAAAAAATTCGTTGCTTTTGAACTGGTTGACCACCAGCCCTTCAAATGCCCAACGCGCCACCATCATATCGGCAATAAGGGGTACCTCACTCCGGCTTCCGATGATCCGGTTCAGCTTATCGAAGCTAAAGATCGCACCGCTAAGGATCATTTGCGGGATCAGCAATAAGGGTATCAGGATATAGATGGTCACCGCCGAATTAAAGCTTGCGGAAACATTCAAGCCGAGCATATTGGCAAATGCCGATACGGAAAACAACATCATCCAGTAGCTGAAAGTCATACCGGAGATGCCCAGGAGCGCATTCCCGATCAATACAAAACTCAGGGTCTGGATGGCAGAGATCGAGAATAATATGATGATCTTGGAAAATAAATAACTCGACCGGCTGAGGTTCAAAAACGCCTCCCGCTTCAGGATCTTACGGTCGCGAATGATCTCTTCTGCGCTAACGGTTAATCCCATAAACAGCGCCACGATAATACTCATAAAGATATATGGGGGCACATTCTCATTCTCCCGGAACAGGTAGTCATCCGATAAGGGATCGTCGATATACCTGATGATAAAGGCCAGTACAAAGGCCAGTAAAGGCGCTTCCAGGAAGTTGATCAGCATATACTGTGTATTCGTGATCTTCGATAAAAGATCCCTGGTGATGAACACAAACAACTGCTTGATCCGGTTGGGAATGTTCAAGGCTTTGGGTGGATCTTCGCTGACTTCATTGACTTCCTCTTTCTTCTTATACTCCAGGAAGTAATCGTTCCATTTCCGGGGAGAAACTTTCCGTTTATCGGTCAGGTTTCCGTATTCATCCACTACTTTGGCCTCGATGATATTGAAGATCAGCTCCGGGTTCACATTACCGCAAACCGGGCATTCACCGACATCGCTGTTGATCTGGTTATCCAGGCGTTTGAAATACATCACCGCCTCTACAGGGTTATCGTAAAAGATCGGATACCCACCCACATCCAGCAGAATGATCTTATCGAACATTTTATAGATCTCGGAGGAGGGTTGGTGGATCACCACAAAGATGAGTTTACCCTTAAGCGCCAATTCCCGCAACAAGTCCATCACATTCTCGGAATCGCGTGAGGATAGTCCGGAAGTCGGTTCATCGACAAATAGAACCGAAGGCTCACGAATAAGCTCCAGCGCAATATTCAATCGTTTTCGCTGTCCACCGCTGATCTTTTTATCGAGTGGATTACCCACCTTCAGATCTTTGGTTTCCGTCAATCCCAGGTTGGCCAGCACCTTCATCACCAAACCGTCTATTTCCTCATCGGACAGGTCTTTAAAGCACAATTTGGCGTTATAATAGAGGTTTTGATAAACGGTTAATTCCTCGATGAGCAGATCATCCTGGGGTATGTATCCGATAACACCTTCGATCTTGTCTTTTTCCTCCTGGGTATTGATCCCATTGATCTGGATGGCCCCCTTGCTGGGCTTTTCAATTCCTGACAACACATTCAGCAAGGTTGTTTTTCCGGCGCCACTGGCGCCCATGATGGCAATCAGCTTGCCGGCGCCCTCGGTAATATCGATACCCCGCAGGCCGATCTTCCCGTTCGGGAAGCGGTATTCCACATCCTTGGCTACAAATGACAAGTTAAAGCTATCCGAATCACTCAGGAAATGGGCGACAACATCACTGTAATAAATAGGCTGGCCTTTGGGTGTTCTCAGGGAACTGCCGTTGGCAAAAAGATAGATGCGCCGGTTGTTCAGGTACAAGCCGTTTAGGATCACCTCGCTGGTGCCGGTATACCGCAGGAAGTACATTTCCACACTCTTGATGCGCAGGATGATCAGACTGCCGTCGAGCTTGCCGGATGGAATATGTTTACAGGAGGGATAAAGGGATTCGTCATTGTCGTCGATCACCATGACATCCTGGGAATCGAACTGGCTCAGGTCTTCATTAACCACAAAGTTCTCCACGCCTTCGTATTCCTCCTTCTCGATGTTAAAGACCGTGGATACCGTATCGATAATTTGCATCCGCTGAGGCGTCAGCTTATTATCGGATTTCACCAGCTCGAACAACCTTACCAGTACAACTACCTTTTGCCGCTGCGTCAGGGTTTTGTTGATCTTCTTACATATGGCCAGGGTCCTGACACTGTCTTTGACAGAGGTAAGTTTGCTTTGCCGCTTCTTTTTCTTATCATCACCATTTTCTTCTTCTTTGGCATTCAGGCCGGCAAAGTCGTCATAAACATTCAGATACTCGTTTGCAGCATCTTCATTCAGTTGTTGTTGCAGGAAAGAAGCTACATATTTTCGCTCATTCTCCGTTACGCCCTCATCCTGCTTGGTGATGATCGCAAACAGGTGCATTAATGCCTTGAGTATCTCTTCACTCATAGTTTAATAGCTACGCCGCAATTAGGTTTGCTGCAAAATAAAAAAGAGGCGCTAATAGCTTTACGCCTCCAGGGTATGTATAAGCAGGATGAAATCTGCTGCTATGAAATCTAAATTCCCTAATCTATCTAAGTTCCTTAATCAATATCCAGAATCTCTTTGGCCTCCTTGATAGTGATCCTTTCGCCATCTTTATAGGCTTTTACAAAAGCACCTTTAAAGCCTTTGGCATCCATTTCCTTGCGCTTGGTGGCCACCTGTTCAAATTTTTTGAAGGGACCTATCGTATACCGGTAATATCCATCCGGGTCTTTATTTTCAACAATGCCGTCAATCGTACTGACCTTATGAGGGCTGGTGAGCTTCGTTTTGGAAGCAGCCAACTGTATCAGGAATTCAATGCCATGATCAGCAGTTGTTCCAACATCAGGTGTTTCCACATCAGGCGTGGGCTCGGGAGTCTCCGGTTCAGGTTCAACGTCGGTATTTTCGGTATCACCACCATCCGTTTCGCCAAAGTGCTTGACTTCAATTTCACTGCCCGAACCACCGGCCATGACTGATTCATCGATATCCGTGATCTTCAGTTCGGTTCTTCGATTCTTTTGATGCTCTTCTTCCGTTGTGGCATCAGGAATGAGCAGTTTACTTTCCCCGTAACCCTTGGCCTTGATCTTGTTCCGGCTGATATCCCGGGAAGCCAGGTAGTTGGCAGCGGATTCAGCCCTCCGTTGTGATAAACTCTGGTTGAATTCAGCGCTGCTGCGGCTATCGGTATGAGAAGAAAGTTCAATGGAAATGCCCGGATTCATCGACAGGAACTTGGCCACTTTATCCAGTTCGGCCTTACCTTCCGGCCGCA
>JANQFB010000383.1 GCA_028278085.1 Chitinophagales bacterium | reverse complement strand
CCTCGGCCTGTCCGGATTGTTTTTCGTGTACGCCGTGGCCGCTTTTTTCGCGATTTTCGCGGAGGCCAGGTTCAGCTCATAAGCCAGGTCTTCCAATTGATAATCGGCCTGGGCGATCGATGTGGACGAAAAAGTATTGGTTTCGATGATATCAGATCCCGCTTCCAGGTAGGCTTTGTGGATCGCTTCCACAACATCGGGCCGGGTAATGGACAATAGATCGTTATTCCCTTTCAGGTCGCAGGGATGTTCCTTGAACCGTTCCCCCCTGTAATCTGCCTCTTCCAATTGATAGGACTGGATCATCGTACCCATGGCGCCATCGAGCACCAGGATCCTTTCATGTAATATTTTTTCAAGCTGCATAGGATCAGAAATCTTTTTTGTTCTTGAATATGGTTTATACCGGAAGGCTGGCTTCTTGAAATCCGGGCAAAAAAAAATCCCTCCGGAATAAGTCTGAAGAGATGTTATAAAAAAGGATCGATTGTAAGATCTGCTTCGACTTATATATCCCGGGCATTCCGGGTAGGAGTTAGCACCTTACCCTTTTTAGGTAAGCAGGTTGCCAAGACTTCACAGGGCCTATTCCCTCCGTCTTTCTCTATAAGTACAACTTTAAAGAACTGAAACGCAAAGGTAGTATATTCAACTGAATAAACCAAACCCTTATACGTATTCCGGTGAATTAGGTTGCTTTGAAATACCTAAATTGTATAATTTTCAGCCGAACTTCTATCTTTGCCACTCAAAATAGCTGAATCATATTGATCTCATACTATGAAAGTTATCGAACATCTGAACAAGGCCAAGAAACCGCTGATCTCTTTTGAGATCCTGCCCCCGCTCAAAGGAAAGGGTATCCAGGCTATTTATGATATTTTGGATCCCTTAATGGAATTCAAACCTCCTTTTATCGATGTTACCTATCATCGCCAGGACTATGTCTATAAAAAAAGAGAAGGCGGCTTGCTGGAAAAAGTGGCCATCACCAAAAGACCCGGGACCGTAGGCATTTGTGCGGCCATTATCAACAAATACAAAGTCGATGCGGTACCGCACCTGATCTGCGGTGGTTTTACCCGGGAGATCACGGAGAATGCCCTGATCGACCTTAATTTCCTGGGGATCGATAATGTTTTGGTGATCAGGGGTGATGCCCTCAAAAGCGAAGGCAACAAGTTCAATGCCGAGCCCACCGGGAATAATTATGCCATCGAATTGCTCGAGCAGGTGGTCAATATGAACAAGGGGGTATACCTGGAAGAAGACCTGAGTAATACCACCCCGTCGAATTTTTGTATCGGCGTGGCCGGTTATCCGGAAAAGCATTTTGAAGCGCCCAACCTTCAAAGCGATATGAAATACCTGAAAATGAAGGTCGATGCCGGCGCCGATTACATCGTTACGCAAATGTTCTACGACAACCGGAAATATTTTGATTTTGTTGAAAAGTGCCGGGAAATGGGCATCGATGTCCCGATCATTCCGGGCTTAAAACCGCTGACCCGCAAAAAACAGGTACAAACCTTACCCAGTATCTTCCACATAGATTTTCCGGAAGAACTGTGCAGTACCGTTGAAAAATGCAAGGATGACGAAGCGGTGAAACAAGCCGGTATCGAATGGAGCATCCAGCAATGTAAAGAATTGATCGATTTCGGCGCCCCATGCCTCCACTTCTATACCATGGGCAGAAGCGGCGCTACCAGAGCCGTTGCCGAGGCCATCTATTAAGGTTGATCAGGGCAGGAATGCTATTTCCTGCGAGCCGAATTCCAAAGTCTCCCCCCCTGATTCCAGGACCAGCTTTCCGGCCTTGTTCACCCCCAGGATCTGGCCAGTTATGATTTGTTCACCAACCTTATAGCGGTGATATTCCTGGTATCGGTACAGGGCTTGCAAATAGTCGCTCTTGATCCGGTCATATTGTCCAGATTTCAACTGTAAATACCGCTTTTCCAGGCAGACGAGCAGTTCATCGATCAACGGTGCCAATTCCGTATATTGGCCGGTGATCTGCCTGATAGAGACCGGATTAGGCAGAGCAGGATCGAACTCCTGCTGGTTGACATTGATGCCGATACCGGCAATGGAAGTCATGATCCGGCGGTTACTGATATTGTTCTCCAGCAGAATACCACCGAGCTTCCGGTCTTTCCAATAAATGTCGTTCGGCCATTTTATGGATACCGGCGGCCTGACCTTTGAGGAGATCAGGTCGCAGATAGCCAGTGAAATCGCCTGGTTCAGCAGGAACTGATCCGAAAGCGGCAGGAAATGCGGATAAAGGATAACACTCAGGGTGATATTTTGATAAGGTTCGCTTTTCCAGGTATTTCCCCACTGCCCTTTACCCCTTTTCTGAACATCGGTAATTACCACACTTCCATCGGGAGGTTTATCGGTCAAAATCCAGTCCATGGCATAAGTATTTGTGGACCCAATTTCCTCCGGATAAGCCCGAACCTTTCCGACAAAAAGCGTGTTATATAGTAGGTTTTCCAAAAGAATTTGTACTTTTGTATAAATTTAGGCAAATGTAATTAACAAATATTGAATGCAGAAAATCCGGCTGTCTGAAGCACCGAAATCCAAGGAAGAATTAAGCCATATAATCTTTGAAAGTATAGCCGATAAAAAAGGAGAAGGGATCGTTAGCCTGGATTTGACGAACATTAATGATGCGATAACGGATTTTTTCATTATTTGTCATGCAGACTCCACTACTCAGGTAAAAGCCATTGCCGACAACATTATTACCAATGTTGGCACACAAGCCGGTGAAAAGCCCTGGCACAAAGAAGGTTACGAAAACTTAGAATGGGTATTGATAGATTACGTTAGTGTAGTGGTCCATATTTTCCATAAATCGAAAAGGGCATTTTATCAATTGGAAGATCTATGGAGCGATGCAGTGATCAAATACTACGAAGATAGTTAGGCTGTCTTTAAACCATGTCGAAAAACGAAAAAGAACAACCTCCCAAGAAGCCTTTGCTACCGAATGGGCCTAAATTCAATTTCTATTGGATTTACGGGCTTATATTCCTGGCAGTGATCGCCGTACAGTTCCTGCCTATCCTCAATGGCAGCGTCGAAGACATTTCCTGGAACCGTTTTGAAAATGATATGCTCAAAAGTCATGATGTCGAAAAGCTCATCGTGGTCAATGATAAATACGTACAGGTTTTCATCAAAGAAGATAAGCTGGAGAATGAAAAGTATAAGGATGTGGCCACCACCAGCCTGGGTACTAAAAACCAGGGGCCCCATTATAAGTTCACCATCGGCGACCTGAAGTATTTCGAGCAGCGGCTGGAAGAAGCGCAAAGGAATTTCAGGGAAGGGGATAGGATCGAGATCCGCTTTGTTCAGAAAAAGGATTGGTTTGGTGATGCCCTGGGGTTTTTGCTGCCCATTCTCATCATCGTAGCCATCTGGTTCATAATTATGCGAAGGGTCAGCGGCGGCATGGGTGGCGGTGGCGGCCAGATCTTCAATATCGGCCGGTCGAAAGCCACTTTATTCGATAAAGATACCAAGGTAAATGTTTCCTTCAATGATGTTGCCGGCCTGGATGAAGCGAAAGAAGAGGTCAAGGAGATCGTCGATTTCCTGAAAACCCCTCAAAAATACACTGCATTGGGTGGAAAGATCCCCAAGGGCGCCTTGTTGGTTGGCCCTCCGGGAACCGGTAAAACCCTCCTGGCGAAAGCAATGGCCGGTGAAGCGCAAGTACCCTTCTTCTCGATATCCGGGTCGGATTTTGTGGAAATGTTTGTGGGCGTGGGCGCTTCCAGGGTACGTGATCTGTTTAAGCAGGCCAAGGAAAAAGCGCCTTGTATCATATTCATTGACGAGATCGATGCTATCGGCCGCGCCAGGGGTAAAAACCTGATGCAAAGTAACGACGAACGTGAAAACACTTTAAACCAGCTATTGGTGGAAATGGATGGATTCGGCACCGATAGCGGGGTGATTATCCTGGCAGCTACCAACCGACCGGATGTGCTGGATTCCGCCTTATTAAGGCCCGGCAGGTTCGACCGTCAGATCAGCATCGACAAACCTGACCTCAAGGGACGCGCTGCTATCTTTAAAGTTCATATGCTGCCGGTAAAAGGGGGTAAAGACGTGGATCCGGAAAAGCTGGCTGCCCAAACGCCGGGCTTCGCCGGGGCCGAGATCGCCAATGTTTGTAATGAAGCTGCCCTCATCGCCGCCAGGAAAAATAAAAAGGCGGTCGAGATGCAGGATTTCCAGGATGCTATCGACCGGGTGATCGGTGGGTTGGAAAAGAAGAACAAGATCATTTCCCCGGAGGAGAAAAAGATCATCGCCTACCACGAAGCCGGACATGCGATCTGCGGATGGTTCCTGGAACATGCCGACCCGCTGGTTAAAGTGTCGATCGTACCCAGGGGTGTCGCCGCTTTGGGTTATGCCCAATACCTCCCTAAAGAGCAATACCTGCACAGCAAGGAGCAATTAATGGACAGTATTTGCATGACGCTGGGCGGACGGGCGGCAGAAGAGCTGACCTTTGGAAGCATTACCACCGGAGCGCAAAACGACCTGGAAAGGATCACTCAAATTGCCTATGCTATGATCACCATCTATGGCATGAACGACAAGGTCGGTAATGTTTCGTTTTACGATCCCCAGAAAGATTATAGTTTCAACAAACCCTATTCGGAAGAAACCGCTCATTTGATCGATGAAGAGGTCAAAGAAATGATCGACCGGGCCTATGACCGGACCAAAGCCCTGCTGTCCGGCAAACGGAAGGAGCTGGAGATCGTGGCAAAAGAGCTGCTGGAGAAAGAGATCATCTACCAATCCGACCTGGAACGGCTGATCGGCAAGCGTCCTTTTGAAGATAAGAAAACGCCAAATGAAGAACCGAAAAGTTCCGAAAACGGTGTGAATGAAGGAGGTGGTACCAAGGAAGCAAACGCAGCCAAACCCACACCCGGTGATAACGGGGAACCCGCCGGCGGTGAGCCTTTGGCCGAAGAAAAGCCGGCAGACGAGAAAACCGAAACTTCCGGTGATTCCTGATCCTGATGAAGCAAGCGACCTCAAGAGAAAAAGTGCTGAAAAACATTCGCAAAGCACTCATTCACCAGACACCCCAACCTTTTCCACAGCTAGATATTCAATCATCCGTCTATCCCAGGCCTGACGAATCCTTAGACATTATCTTCGCCCGGGAATTCACCAAGGTACAGGGGCAATTCGTGTTTTGTGAATCGACCGGTGATTTCACGGAAAACCTTCGACTCCTGACCGAACAGCAAAAGTGGCAAAACCTTTACTGTTGGGATAAGGCCATTCAACAGATCTTCGTTCAACATAACTTTGGCTTTTCCCGCACGGGTAAAGAACTCGAAGAAGCCGATGCAGGGGTTACAGGTTGTGAAGCATTGATCGCCCGGACCGGTAGTGTTTTACTCTCCTCCAAGTTAGCTTCAGGCCGTGCATTGCCTATTTATCCGCCGGTTCATATTGTTGTAGCTTATTCCTCACAACTGGTATTCGATATTGAAGACGGGCTCAAAAAGATCCGGGAAAAATACGGCAACGAGCTCCCGTCGATGATCAACCTTGCCACCGGCCCCAGCAGAACGGCAGATATCGAAAAAACGCTGGTACTGGGCGCTCACGGACCGAAAGAAGTCTATGTTTTCCTAATCGATGAAGCCGGGAATTGAACGCCGGAAAAAAAATATACTTTGCCTCAGATCAACACTTAGGTACGCCATCTTATGATGCCAGCCTGACCCGGGAAAAGCTTTTCATCAAATGGCTGGATGAGGTAAGGCACGATGCCGCCGAGATCTACCTGCTCGGGGATCTTTTCGATTTTTGGTTCGAGTACAAAACCGTCGTCCCTAAAGGTTATGTGAGGATCCTGGGTAAGCTGGCAGAGATCCGTGATGCCGGAATACCCATCCATTTCTTTGTCGGCAACCACGACCTTTGGATGTTCGGCTATTTCGAAAAAGAGCTGAACATACCGGTATACCATGAGCCTGTCAAGATCGATATTTCCGGTAAAACCTTTTTTATCGGCCATGGAGATGGTATCGGACCGAAAGATCATGGTTTCAAATTCATCAAAGCGATCTTCAAAAACCGGATCTGCCAGTGGCTTTTCGAATGGATACATCCGAATATTGGCATAGGATTGGCTAACTATTGGTCGAGGAAAAGCCGGCAATCCAATGTCGAAGACGCGGACAAGGAGCTCGATGAAGAGCGGGAATGGCAGATTCTGTTCGCCCGGGAAAAGATCAGATCCGAGGCGGTGGATTATTTTATCTTCGGCCACCGGCATCGCCCGCTGGACATACGTTTGTCAGAAAACAGCCGTTATATTAACCTGGGTGATTGGATGGACCATTTTACCTATGCCGTTTTCGACGGGAAAGAATTATCGCTGAAAAGCCATGTTCATGATCCATAGTGCTGCTTTCATAGGCCTTTTGGCCGGTTTGCTGATACCGGAACCTCAACTACCGGAGTATAAACTGGTGGCTTCCCAGGAGATCAAAGGCCGCTTACTGCAAACGGATAACCTCCGCAACAGCTATGTTTTTACGGATCAAAACGAGCTGGTCCTTTTTAATGAACGGGGGAAAAAGATCTTTGTATTCAGCGAAAAGCGATTTGGGGCGCTGAAATCCATTTGCACCTCCAACCCATTAAAGGTCGCAATGTTGTTCCCGGAATCGGATGTGATCATTACCCTTGACAATACCCTGTCGCCAACCGGCCTGTATAATTTACAGTCGGTGGCTTTCCAGGAAGTGGACGCCGCCTGCCTGTCGTTCGACAACAATATTTGGATCTATGACGCCTTTAATTTCAGGATCAAAAAACTGGATGAAAGCCTGCAACCGCTGCAGCAAAGCGATCCGCTGAATTTGTTATTCGGCAAGATCGTACATCCGAATTTCTTATACGAGAAGAACAACTGGGTCTATTTAAATGATCCGGATAACGGGATCTATGTGTTCGATATCTATGGTACCTATTATAAAACCATACCCATCAAATCCCTGCAAAAATTCCAGATCATACAAGAGCAGATCGTCTATTTTAAAGCGGGCGTTTTGAACAGTTATCACCTGAAGACCTTCCAGGAAAGGGAGATCCCACTGCCGCCCGGTGAAGAGATCATAGGCGCCGGACTGGAAAAGAACCTCCTCTCCATATTACGGAAAAATCAGTTAGATTTGTATTCATTTTAGCCTTTTCCTGACCACCGGTTCTTCATATGTTAGACAAGCTCAGAGCGCTTAAAGAAAAGCGGGAAGATATCGAATTACAGCTTTCCGATCCCGAGGTTATCAACGACATGAAACGGTACTCTCAGCTCAGCAAAGAGTACAAAGACCTGGAAAAGATCGCCACCGCCCATGATCAATACAAAGACATCCTGAGCAATATCGACCACAACAAGCATATCCTCGATACCGAAAAAGATCCTGAGTTCAGGGAGCTGGCCAAGATGGAGCTTGAGGAGCTTCAGGTCCGGAAGAGCGAACTGGAAGAATCCATCAAAAAGCTGCTGGTTCCCAAAGATCCGGAAGATGCCAAAAATGCCATATTGGAGATCAGGGCCGGCACCGGCGGCGACGAGGCCAGCATTTTTGCCGGTGATCTCTACCGGATGTACCGCCGTTACTTTGAACGGCAGGGTTGGAAGATCGATGTTATTACGGAAAACGAAGGTACGGTAGGCGGGTTCAAGGAGATCGCTATCGAAGTAGCCGGAGATGATGTATATGGCACTTTGAAATATGAATCCGGGGTACACCGGGTACAAAGGGTTCCGGAAACCGAATCACAAGGGCGGGTACATACCTCGGCCGCTTCGGTGGTGGTATTGCCGGAGGCCGACGAGGTGGACCTGGAGATCAACGACAACGACATCCGGAAAGATACCTTCCGGGCCTCCGGAGCAGGTGGCCAGCATGTGAACAAAACCGATTCCGCGATCAGGTTAACGCATATCCCTACCGGTGTGGTGGTGGAATGCCAGGACGAACGGTCGCAGATCAAAAACCTGGCCAAAGCCATGAAGGTTTTAAGGGCAAGGCTTTACGAAATGGAAGTGAATAAAAGGATGGAAGAAGTTGCCCTGCAGCGAAAAACACTGGTTTCCACCGGCGATCGTTCCGCTAAGATCCGGACCTACAACTATCCGCAGGGCCGGGTAACCGACCACCGGATCGGACTGACCTTGTACAACCTCGACAATATCATGAACGGCGAGATCGAAGAGATTATCGATGCCCTTCAACTGGCGGAAAATACCGAAAAAATGAAGGCCGGTTCATCCGTTTAAATGCCTGCGCCATTATTCCTGGCCATTGCCTTTCTCAACTGACCGTACATTTCTATTTTTTTAAGTCTTACGGATATTTTTAAAATATTATTTGTTACCGGGTGTTACCTGGGTATTATTTTAACAATAATTTTTTGTAATTCCTCAGACATTGCCTACATTTACAGGGAGAAAATTTACTCGTTTTGTTCTATAAGAAATATACTATATTATTTCTATTATTATTATGTTGCGCCGGAGCCATTGCCGGTACTAAAAACCTCCTTTTTTCCACGGCTGATTCCATCGCCCGGCTGGATTTTTCATCGGTTCCGGTCAGCATTTCCAATAACGGGACCAGCACTTTCGGAACTGCTATTTCACATGCCGAAGACCCTAATGGCAACCTCCTGTTCTGGGCCAATTATTTAGGGATATTCGATGTTCATGGCACCCTGATGCCCGGCTCCAACGGGATCAATATCAGCATGCAGGCCACCGAGATCAATGTCGTACCCTTCCCGGATGATCCGGGCAAATTTTATATTCTTTACAACGAAGGCAATTGCTCACCGCTTTATTACAGTGTGGTCGACATGTCATTACGCTCCGGCAACGGGGATGTCAGCCAACTGAACATGCTACTGGACAACGGCTCCTATGCCGAAGGAATGGAGGTGGTTTCCATCCCCTGTACCAACGATTACTGGTACCTGACCTTCGAATGCAATACGGGCTTTAAACGGTTCCGCATCGATACCACTGGCATCGGGCAGCCAGGCATTATTTATAATTTTTCTCCCGGTTTGACCTATGATGGCCTCGGAGAGCTGGAATACCACAATTTTCACCTGGGTATGTCGTTTACCCAAACCGACTTTTTCTTTATCGCCGATTTTAATCCTTACAGCGGCGTAATGATGAACCCGAACCCACAGATCATGCCTAATTCCGGCAGTAGCCCCCATGTTTCCCCCTATGGTTTCGAGTTTTCTCCCGACGGATCCAAAGCCTACATTTCCCGCCATTCGTCCGATAACCTCTACCAATATGATATCGTGAACGATGACCTGTATTCCTTGAATATCGATAATTCGCTGGGGCAAATAGAGATCGGACCGGATGAAAAACTGTATTGTTCCCGGGAAGTTTCGAACATCATTTACGTGATTGAAAATCCTAACGATCTGCATCCGATCATCAGCTTCCGGCAAGTCGATTATAACCTCCAGTTGGGGATCTCTGACCCGATACAGTCGGAAGTGGTGGAAGACAGCACTTCTTCTTTTTATTACGGCCACTCCACCAACTGTATGGATTTCGAAGTCTCTTTCTTTCCTCCGCCCGATCCGGGCTGTTCTAATTTTTATTGGGATTTCGGCGACGGATCGACATCCACTCAGGCCTTGCCGGTCCACCAGTTTGCCGCCGCAGGGACTTACCAGGTTTTGCTCATCTCCAATTGCAGTTGCGATACGCTGGTGAAGAGTGTTACCGTACCCTTGACCAGGATCAGCGATTTCGACCATAATACCGTTTGCGCCGGCACACCCACGGGATTTTCGGACCTGTCGACCTGCACGCCTCAAAAATGGCGTTGGGATTTCGGCGACGGCTCACCGGTCGACACCACCCAGCATCCGGACCATCTATATGCCGGTCCCGGGACCTACCAGGTACATTTGAAGACGCAATGGTCCGACGGACACATCGATAGCGTTACCAAGACCGTACCGGTGTTAGCCGATACCGGTAATGCAGGATTCGATTATACCTTATGCAAAACGCCGGGGGGTAATGTATACGCGGATTTTACTGACCGGACCTATGGAGAGCCCATCGGTTGGTGGTGGGATTTCGGCAACGGGGATTCCGATACGATCCCGGATCCCATGATCCAATACGATACACTCGGCACCTATGAAGTAACGCTGGCGGTTTTTTACGATAACGGATGTCCTGCGGATACCATCAATAAGATCATTAAATACGAACCCTTGCTCACATCTTTCAAACCGGATGTAGGCTGCCCCGGCGAACCGGTGGCCTTTACACCCGAATATGACAGTACGATCATGTCGGTAGATTACTGGTCCTGGAATTTCGGGGATCCGAACAGTTCGACGGATGAGAGCGAGATCGAGAACCCCAGCTATACCTATGATTCCACCGGTTCATACGTGGTAAGCATTAATTTTTTCTTCAACGGATGGTTGTGCCTCGAATCATTTCAGGATACCATCCTGATCACTGATGAGATCCAGGGGGCTTTTACCTTCGATAATTTATGTGAAAACCAGATGGCTGCATTCACCGATGCATCCGAATACCTGCCTGAAAAGTGGTTGTGGGACTTCGGGGACGGATTACAGGATACGGTCAGGGATCCGGAACATTTGTATTCGGCATCCGGAAATTATCCGGTTACGCTTACCGTTACCAACCAATGCGGCTTCTCCGATACGGTTACCCATACCATCCAGGTATCGCCAACACCGGAAGCCGGCTTTTCGGCAGATTCCGGTTTATGTGCTGGTGATAACTTCCTTTTTACCGACGAATCCTCACCGGATGTTGTCGGATGGCATTGGGATTTCGGGGATGGCCATAGCCAAAGCGGACAATCGGTCGTGCATCAATTCGATGATGGCGGTTCCTACCCGGCAATGCTGATTGTCGATAATGCCAACGGGTGTACCGATACAGCCTATCAAACCATCGTGGTCATTCCCGCATTCGATATCCGTGCCACCCGCGATACCACCGTTTGCCCGGCATCGGAAATAACCTTAAATGCCCTGAACGGGGAAAATCTTAGCTGGTTTACCTCCGGCGGCCAATTCATCGCTCTCGGCGACCAAATTACCATAGCACCGGAATACCCGGAACAATATATCGTGAAAGCCAACATGGGGAATTGTTACAGGGAAGATACCGTCGATATCGACCTCCATGTACTGCCAACGGCAGATGCCGGACCTGACCGGGAGATCTATGCCGGGGAGTCTGTGCAGTTGCATGCTTCCGGTGGTTTTTATTATCAATGGACCGGTGAGGAGGCTGTTTCCGATCCCTTCATTCCTAACCCGTTTACCAGTCCGCAAAATACGACCACCTATACGGTTTGGGTATACAATGAGGATTCCTGTTACACCCGGGATGATGTTACCATTATCGTATTGGATTATAACAATATTGCCGTTCCCAAGGCTTTCACGCCTAACCGGGATGGCAAGAACGAATATTTCTTTCCGGTGATCGAAGGAGATATTGAACTGGTGGCCTTCAGGATATTTAACCGGTGGGGACAATTGATATTTGAAACGAATGTTCACGGACAAGGTTGGGACGGCACCTACCTGGGCAAGCCGCAACCCATCGGTACCTATGTGTATTATGTGATCACGGAAACTGCCGGTGAGCAGGAAATCGTGAGCCAGGGTAGTTTTTCACTGTTAAAATAAAGACCGTTATTCCATCCCATAAGCAGCTTGAGCCTTTGATGTAAGGATGCAGGCATAGGGGTGAGCAGAAGTTCGCCGGTACTCATTTTGAATTAACCCGGAATCTTATTATATTTATAGTTATTATACCGATCTGCATAAAAGATCATTTAACGGTCCAATCTGTTTAATACTCGTTTATACTCCTATTCTGATTAAAGCATTAAACGGGATCACTTCAAACAGATGGTAATATGATACGCCTATTGATTACCGGCTGGGTCTTCATGATCTCAGTCTCTTTTGCGGTTGCCCAGCCCGGCACCGATATTTGGTATTTTGGAGAGTATGCCGGATTGGATTTCAGCAACGGTAATCCGCAAACCTTACAAAACAGTTCCCTGAATACCGGTGAAGGATCTGCCGTGATGACCGACGATAACGGCAATCTTTTATTTTATTCCGACGGTATCACCGTTTGGAACGCCCAACACAGGGCCATGCCCTCCGGTACCGGATTGTGGGGTCATTACAGCGCCACGCAGTCGGTTATCATTGTACCGGCGCCGGGAAACAGCAGCCAGTATTATTTGTTTACCACTACTGCACAGGCGGGGAATTCGGGCGGCCATGGAGGATTGGCTTATTCAACGATCGATATGACACAAGACGGTGGAAAGGGAGACATTGTCCTTAAAAATCAACCCCTCCTGGCACCCGCTACGGAAAAATTAACCGCCGTATTGCATTGCAATGGCCAGGATATCTGGATCATCGCGCATGCCTGGGGAAACGATCAATTTCACGCTTACCTGCTGTCGGATAACGGCATTGCTTCCCCGGTAGTATCTGCTGCCGGTAGCATACACCATGGAAACGATATGGCTACCACCGGTTACCTTAAAGCTTCGCCAAACGGAAAACACCTGGCTGCAGCCAAAGGGGGTATCACCGATATCAATGTAGAACTCTTCGATTTTGATAACAGAACCGGTACGATATCCGATCCTAAAAACCTTTCTGTTGCAGGAGCGGCTTATGGCCTGTCATTTTCTCCCAAAAACAGGTATTTGTATGTTTCTATTTCCGAATTCAGCGATGAAAAGCTGATCCAGTTCGACCTGCACACCGGTGGCGGACATGAAGATTCCATCCGGGAAGGAAAAACCGTTATTTACGAGTCGCTGTATCCCCTGGGCGCCTTGCAGGCTGCTCCCAATGGAAAGATCTATGTTGCCAGACCGGGAAAGCACCGGTTAGGGGTCATCCACCACCCTGACCTTGCCGGCACAGCCTGTACTTATGATCCCAACGGCATTACCCTTGAAAAGGGACCAGTAAGATTTGGGTTGCCATCTATGTTGGAGCAATTGTACTACGATACGCTCACCGTTCAGTTCACATATGAACCATCCGGTTGTTCGGATAACCTGATCCGGTTCTTTGAAGAAACCAGTGTGCTGTGCGATTCCAACTACAACTGGTCATGGGATCTTGGTGACGGAACCACGATCAACCAGGTCAGTAATCCCATCCATCAATATGCACAGGCCGGTAAGTACCTGGTAACCCTGACCGTATCGGCCAACAACAAGACCCAAAGTTCTTCGAAGCATGTCTATGTGCATTCCGTTCGGAAACCGGATTTCGGTTACGGGGTTATCTGTGTAGGCAGCTCCACGAGATTCGATCCCGATATACCCTGTAATCCATCGACAGTGAGCTGGGATTTCGGCGACGGTTCTCCCAAAAGCAATTCTTTAAATGCCAAACATTTATACCAGGCTGCCGGCAACTACGCCGTAACCCTGGAAGCCACCTGGCCGGACGGCTATTCCGATACGGTGATCAAATCTGTTCCCGTGCTCGCCAAGCAAGGCAACGCCAATTTCACTTACAATGCCGTATGTGCCAATTATGTCGAATTCAAAGACCTTACTCCGGGCGAACCGGTTACCTGGACCTGGGATTTCGGGGATGGCTCCGGCATTTCCACCGACCAGGATCCGCTCCACTTCTACCAGCAGCCGGGGGTATACACGGTTCAGCTAGTCGTTTCCTTCAATAATAGCTGCGGAACAGATACCATATCCCGGCAGGTGCTCCTGCAACGGAACTGGGAATTGACCTATCCCAGGGAAGCCTGTTTGAAAGTCCCGGTTAACTTTAATTCCGCCATAAAAGGGGATCCGGAAAAGGTGGAATGGGTCTATATCAATTATGGCGACGGCCATGAAACCTTTTTCTACCAATTTCCGACCACCATATCCCATGTGTATAAACAGCCGGGCACCTTTCCCCTGGAAGCATTTATCCTGTATGACGAAAACCGCTGCAGTGAATTGATCACGGATTCCATCAGGATCTTCGACAGGGTCAAAGCATCCTTCACCCTTTCCGATCAAAGTTTATGTGCGGGGGAATACCTCGACATCAAACAAACGACAAAAGGCCAGGTTTCGGGCTGGGAATGGGACATCGGAAACGGTTCCATCGCTGACTACAATCCCAGCTACCGGTATGATTCGGCCGCAGCGTATACGATCCGTCTGATCGTAACCAACGACGGGGGCTGTAAAGACAGCCTCAGCAAAAACGTGCTCGTCAACCCCAAACCCGATGCGGATTTTACTACCGATAAGATCCTTTGTTCCGGCAGCTCGCATCAATTTAAGGACCTGTCCGGCGATGTTATCATCAGGTATTGGGATTTCGGAGATGGAAACCATGCCTCCGAAGCCGCGCCGGAGCATGTATTTAAAGATCCCGGAACCTACAAAACCGTTCTGACCGTCGAAAACGAATATGGTTGTTTCGATCAGGCGAAACAGTACCTGACCGTAGTTCCCGGCATAGCAGCTTCCGCAGGGAAGGATCTTTTTATTTTGAAGGGCCAGTCAGCCATGTTATCGGCTTCCGGCGGCGAATCCTATCACTGGTACCCGGAAGGGGAAATGTCAGACCCCGGTGTTCCAAACCCGATCGTGAACCCCGTAGAAACCACTGCTTTTGTGGTTGAAGTTACCGGAACCACCGGTTGTAAGGCGAGGGATACCGTTTGGGTAAATGTCCTGGATCATCCCGATATTGCGGTACCGAAGGCATTTACGCCCAATGGCGATGGGAAAAACGATTTGTTTTACCCGGTAATCAAAGGCGACATTGAACTGATCAATTTCAAAGTACTCAACCGGTGGGGAGAGCTGGTGTTCGAAACCCATACCAAGGGTATCGGTTGGGACGGCACTTATAAAGGTAAAGAGCAACCGGTCGAAACCTATATCTACCAGATCATTACCGATTCACCCAACCTGCATCATGCTGCTTTAAACGGCAGTTTTACCCTGCTCCGATAGCCCAAATCCTGTGCTAAAAAATGGCCTGGCCTGCCGGATATTTCCGGTCGATGGAGGTCAATTTGCAGCTTTTCCGATTTTTCCGAAATTTTTAGAAAAATTTTTCTCCCTGAAAATCAATCGATTGCATAGAGTTCAAAAAAATTTATAGTACTATGTCTTGCATAGTACCTTCTTAATTATGTATCTTTGTCAAACAAACTATTATAGTTAACCTATTAATTCATCAAAAAAATAGTCGTCATGCAATCACTTATCATCTTTTCGCTGACCTTTTTTATGATATTTACCGGTACGCTCTCAAGCCTGGCTTCCAGGCCGCACCGGACCGATCAAAGCAGTCATCCATCCATCAGCCAGCAGATCAAATCGAAGATCGCATACCCGGATTTTGCCCGGAGAAGCCCGGCCGGATCCGAACATGCGGCCTTATCATTTACGATCGACGAAACCGGAATGATGGATATTCAAGAGATCGAATGTTCGGAAGTGCAGCTCAAGGAATATATCCTGGATTGTCTGGAAGAGGCACAACTTGAATTGCAGGACAGCCAAACAGAAAGGTTATATGCTTTAACGATTATATTTACGCGTAAATAATTCACCGAAAAAACGAACGGTATTATGAATCTTGAAAACACAAAAGTCCAGATGAGAAAAGGGATCCTGGAGTTTTGTATTCTTTCCATCATCGACAAGGACGAGGTTTACCCTTCCGACATCATCCAACGGCTAAAAGAAGCGCGGTTGATCATTGTTGAGGGCACCTTATATCCTTTGCTTACCCGGTTGAAAAATGCCGGCCTTTTATCCTACCGATGGGAAGAATCAAAATCAGGGCCTCCCCGGAAGTATTATAAACTAACGCCATTAGGCGAGCAATTTTTAAATGAATTAAGTAAAACCTGGGAAGAATTGGTCAACGCCGTAAACTCCACGACAAAAAATAATTAATCATGAACAAAACAGTGAATATCAATTTAGGTGGTATTGTTTTCACCATTGATGAAAATGCTTATGAAAAGCTCAATAGGTATTTAGATTCTATCAAAAGCCATTTTACAGATACGACTGTAAGGGATGAGATCATTGCCGATATTGAAGCACGGATTGCTGAGATGTTCCAGGAAAAGCTGAGCGACAAACGTATGGTCGTGAATTTGAAAGATGTGGAAGAAATTATCGATCTGATGGGGCGTCCGGAAGACATTGCCGGTGATGAAGAGGAACCTCAGCCAAAAGATACCGAAGAAAAACAAACCCAGCGAACCAAAAAAAGGGTCTACCGGAACCCCGATGACAAAGTATTAGGTGGCGTTTGTTCGGGTATTTCCGCTTATTTCGGCATCGACCCGATCGTTCTACGCCTGATCTTCGTCTTTACGGTCTTGTTCTGGGGTACGGGTATTTTGTTATACCTGATCCTTTGGCTGATCATTCCCGAAGCCCGTAGTGCGGCAGAAAAGCTCGAAATGAGAGGAGAACCGGTCAATGTCAGCAATATTGAAAAGACTATCAAAGAGGAATTGGACCATTTGAAAGAAAAGATCAACAATATGACTGGTGACTCCGGTGAGTCAAAAAAAAACGGAAGTAGGGTAAAATCCTTCATACAGGAGATGGTCGACCTCACCCTAAGCCTGTTACGCTTACTGTTCAAGTTTGCCTTAAAGCTCATTGGCGTCATATTTGTCATTGCGGGGATCATGGTCCTTATCGGCCTGATCATGGCCTTCTTCGGCTCCCTCGGCCTGGCATCGATCACCATGCCCTTTATTTCTCCGGAACTGGTTCATAGTAAATGGCTGATATTGCTGGGAGCCCTGGGGGTACTCCTGGTTTTCGGGATACCTTTCCTGGCCATTTTATTCAAGGGCCTGCAGATCCTGTTCAATCTCAAAACCGATAACAAATGGTGGGGCTATGGCTTCGGAAGCTTGTGGGTCTTCGGTTTGTTAATGGTTATGGTAACCGGCTTCTTCCTGGTCAATGATTTTAAGAACTATTATACGATCGAACAAACCACACCATTGAACACCGTGTATACAGATACCCTATACCTGGATCTAAACGATCATTATGATCAATATTTTGAAGATGATTGGACGTTTAACTTTTTCGACAGCAGACTGATGCATGAAGAAAACGGGAAAATGGTTTATGAAAATGTCAAGCTGGATGTGGTTAAAAGTCATAATGACCAGGTGGAATTGGTGCAGATGAAAACCTCCCGCGGATCGGATAAGAAGGAAGCCAAATTACTGGCCGAATCCATTGAATATGAATTTCGGCAGGTGGACTCGCTCCTCGTTTTCAGTCCGGTACTGAGTTTTCCGGAAACAGATAGCTGGCGCAACCAGGGGATCCGGCTCACCTTAAAAGTACCGGAAGGAAAAGTGGTTTGGTTCGGACCGGGTACGGAAGAAGTTATTTATGATATCGATAATACCACCAACACCTGGGATGGTGATATGATCGGCCATAAATGGCTGATGACGGAAAGAGGTTTGTCGTGCCTGGATTGTGACGATATATCCATCGAATATCATTCGGGCCGGAACCTATCGGCTAAAAACTATACGATCGAAGATTTTTCCAAACTGGATATCAGCGGTGGTTTTAAAGTCAACGTGATCCGGGCGGAAGATTATAAAGTCGAAGTGAAAGGAGAGCCCCGCGACCTCCGGGAGGTGGAAGTCGACCAAAACAACGACCGCTTGAACATCGATTATGACCGCGACTTTTTCGATTTCAATATTTTCAGGAAAAGGCATGCCGTTATCATCAATATCCATATGCCGGAGCTGGAAGAGGTCGATTTCAGTGGGGCTGTTGATTCGCGGGTTTCGGGATTCGATGTCCCGGAGTTGATCGTCGACCTTTCCGGGGCCAACGAATCCATTATGGATATCACCACCGACAAGATCTTCATCGACTTGTCAGGCGCGTCGGATCTTACCTTGCGGGGGGAGACCGATGTGATGGAAGCGGAGTTATCCGGCGCTTGCGAACTTAATGCTTTTAATTTCCAGAGCCGGGAAGCCTCTGTGGATCTGAGCGGCGCCTGCGATGCAAACCTGAACGTCAGCCGGACGCTGGAGGTAGACGCCAGCGGCGCCAGTGATGTGCTCTACAAAGGAAATCCAAGGATCAACTCGGAGTTAAGCGGCGCATGTTCTGTCAAAAAAGTCAATTAAATGCGTTAGGAGCGCAGTTCCAGTCAAATTAAATGGAAAACAATATACTTAACGATTATATTTATTCATCCTAAATTTATTTACCATGTTTAAACGATATATGCCCCTCTTAGGGCTTGTGATCCTCAGCGCTTGTTTAAGCAAAGAGGAACAAAAAGATAATGCTGAAGAAGACGGCAACTTTATAATTGAAAAAAAATCCAGGTTTATCAAAGGTATCGGAGAAGCGCTCAAAGACGAAGGTAAAACAGCGGCGGAAACCGTCAGCGAAGGGGTTGGAGAAGTATTTAAGGGGGTCAATAAGGGATTCGACAAAAGCCTCGTCAAGGTGGATGTCAGGCTCTCGGAATCGCTTAAAGGTTCGATGGAGATCGGTAGAGCGGGTAAATTTGACAAAGATTCGTCCAACAATGTTACCCTCTATGCCATATTCCACCAGGATCTCAACGGGACCCTTTTATTAAAAGCCTTCGACCAGGACGATGCGGAATTGGGAAGGGTCAAGAAAATGGTGGAAAAATCGGCTGACGATGCGGAATATGTCGACTTCAAATTCGATAAAAGGACTCCCCTGGACCTGGCGGGATATTATGTCCTGGACATGAAAAACTGAGGGGGAGGAAATACCTCAGATCAATTGGATCCCCATAATAAGGATATCGTCCACTTGTTCATAGGCTCCTTTCCAGTCCTCTAAATGGGAGGCCAGGAGCTTTTGCTGTTCGGAAAGGGGAGCGGTTTGAATGTCGATCAACAGTTGTTTAAACCGGAGAGACATGAACTTCTTCCCTTTGGAACCGCCGAACTGGTCTTTATAGCCATCGGAAAACAGGTATAGTTTATCTCCCGGCTGTAATTCAATGGTATGGTTGGTATAGGGCGGCGCGGAAAAATCAAAAATGGAGCCGATCGGATAGCGGTCTGCGGTATATTCGATCAACTCCCGGTTCCGGACCAGGTATAGATCATTTTCTACCCCGGCAAAGGTTAATCGGTTTTGCTCTTCTTCCCATAAGCACAATGCGATATCCATACCATCACTGACCTGGGCATTTTTGTCCTGCTGCTGAAGGGAAATTTTAATGGCTTCCCGAACAAAATCCAACATATCGGCCGGGGTAACCATTTCATTGGCTTCTACTGCCCTTTCCAGCAAATTCAGGCCCACAATAGACATGAAGGCCCCCGGAACACCATGACCGGTACAATCGGCCGCGGCGAAATATAATGCCTTACCTTTCTTTTTCAGCCAATAGAAATCCCCGCTAACAATATCCCTAGGACGGTAGTAAATGAAGTATTCCTTTAAATGTTTTTGTAATAACGCCTGTGGGGGTAATAAGGCCTGCTGGATCATCCGGGCGTAGGAAATACTATCGAGAATCTCTTCGTTTTTCGTTTTTACCTGTCGATTCAGTTCCAACAGCAATTTATTGGTACTATTTAACTCTTTGGAACTGATCTCCAATGACCGGTCCATCAATTGACGATCATGGTAAAAATGATCATAGGAATCGTTAATGGCTTTCAATAGGTTTTGCCAGGATGCAGGAATTTCAGACACATTTTGAAGGTGTCTCCTGATCTGCCTGGCTAAAAGTTTATGATATTTCATTCCGCTAAAAGTCCATCAAATAAGAGCTGCATTACCATGCAGGATTTGAGCAAACGCAACAAAATTTAAAGGAACGGACCGAAATGGGTCAATATTGACTTCAGATCCTTATGCCTATCACCAGAATATCATCAATTTGGTCATTCTGACCCTGCCACTCCATCAAAGCATCTTCCAGGATCTTTTTTTGCTTCTTCATCGATTCCCTCTGGAATTGCAGGAGCAGATCCCGAAACTGCTTGGAACTGAATTTCTTTTGTTTTTCACCGCCAAACTGATCAACCAAACCATCGGTAAAAAGATAGACCGTATCTCCCTTTTCCAGTTTCAGGGTATTGTTGGTAAATACCTTGTCCTCTGACCTGATGTAAATCCCTATGGGAAAGCGGTCGGCTTTGACCCGCATTAAACAGTGGCCCATATAGAAAAAGATCTTCGAAGCTTCGGGCAATTTTTTGAGGATCTTCGACTTTTCTTCGATCTTAGCTTTCCGGATCACGTACAACGGATTATAAGCCCCGGCATACTGGAGCTCCATGTTATCCAGGTCGATGCAGCAAAGGGAAATATCCATCCCGTCTTTCGATTCGCCCAACTCCCCTTTTTGTTTGAGGGCTGAGATGACTCCGGCTTTCAGCAGGTTCAGGATCTCATCGGGCCGGGTGATCTTTTTTTCTTTGATGATCTCATTGAGCAATGAATTGCCGATCATACTCATAAATGCTCCGGGAACACCATGGCCGGTGCAATCTACGGCTGCTACGAGGATCTTACCGTCGAGCTTTTCTATATAATAGAAATCACCACTGACGATATCTTTGGGCTTGTATAAAATAAAATGATCGGAAAAAATTTGCTGAGGAACCTCTTCATGCGGCAGGATGGCTTCCTGTATCCTTTTGGCGTACAAGATGCTATCCATGATATGCTTGTTCTTTTCTTCTACTTCCTGGTTTAGGGTTTTAAGCTTTTTGTAGGCTTCATTCAGCTCTTTGGAACTAAGTTCAAGTGAACGTTCGATGAGCGTACGATCGGAATCATGATGATCGTATGAATCGCTGATAGACTGAAAAATAGCCTGAAACTCCTCGGGAATTTCAGGCATATTTTTCAGGTGTCTTCTAATTTGCCGTTGTAGCAGCTTATTGAACACAATTTACTCTTCGGTAAAGGTGGTGATGGTCATGGTTTGGTTATGTAACTCACAACTGACATTAGGGGTTAAGGGAGAAATTTCACCATAGGAATAGAAACCGCTGATTACGGCATCATCACCAAAAACGCTTCTTACCTCTTCCACTTCCTCTTCGATCCTTTGTCCTAAAACAAGCTTTCTACCCACACAACTGATCAGCAAAGCCAGGTCAGGAGTGGATGTACCCAGTTTACCCTGTGAGTTTTCAGCAGCCCCATATGCCCCGTCGATCAACTTATCGAAATTAGCCTTCATCAACTGTGCTATCGAGCCTTCGGGGATATCCCCGGCAAAGGTCATGCTTTGTTCCCCCTCATCAACCGCCAGCAAGGTACGAACGATAGGGGCGTCATTTTCGTTTTCTTTTATACTTAAAGGGAATAACAACCCGGTTCCCGGCAATCCTTCGGCCTGGTCACCTAAGTAGGTTTTGTATAATTCCAGGGCAGATTGTCCGTCCAGTTCATACAGTACATTACCTTTCGATTTGGTAACCTTCCGCTCCGGCCCAAAGGAATCCCAGCCACCGATGGAGCCATAGCCTATCTTCAGCCTTTCGCTGTAAAACCCTATGGCGATCACATTACCTTCTGACGGCGGTGCGTCGATGCCGACCAGTGTTTTCTCGAAATCTGCTTTGTCTCCGGCCAGGCCTCCGGTAACGGTGATCTTTTCCGGTAATACCTCGTTAAAACCTTTAACTAATTCACTGCCATTTACTTTCAATCCGTCTGACAGAACAAAAATATGAGCCAGGTTATCGGATAATAACTCTTTGGCTAATCCCTCACCGACATTGTAACTATCGCCGGCGTCTTTGATCGTAACCTTGGCTACCTTCAGGTCGGTATGCTCGAAATCCACGGCAGTAACGGAAATGGTATCATCGGAAACCTCTACATCGAGGATCTCACCCGAAGTGCTTCCGGACAGAATCTTGGCATTCGGATAAAGGGCTCTTAGTTCTTCGTAATGGCTGTTATCGGATAAAACATTCCGGCCACCGAAAGCGAATACCAAATCAGCCGAATCCTTTAAATGATTGTCCGTAATCTGGGTCCAACCTCCGTTGCTGGTCCATTGTTGTTGTTCAAGTTTCATAGTTGTAAGTTTTATTTAAGGACTGATAAGCTACATATACTATTATATGCACAACCAAATATAATAAATACTAATGCATTTACCTATTTTCCATCTCTCAAAAAAAGGTTGACGCATTAAAAAAAAATACCTTCTATATAAAGGATTACAGATACAAGTTTAACCGGATAGTTCTCATCCAAACGGTCATGATAACTATGCCGATCGCACAACATATGTTCATCGCCGCCCAAAAAGACCTGTTTCGTTGAATGGTATGAAATCTCTGGTGGGGTAAAGCCAAGCTTAGTGTAATACCCAATAAACCCGACGCAAACAGCATTTTTAATACGAATGCCAGGGTATAAAGTTTCTTTTGCTCCACGGTTGGATAAATGACGGCTATTTGCAACAAGCCGGTAAGGCCCAGGATCGTGACCCCTATCCACTTCAACAGGCGATACCGGGCGATGAATTTTTTTAACAAAGCCTCTTTAAAGGCCTCCGGCAAGCCGGACAAATTCGGTTGGATCACCAACCGGGCATATACCAGGCCACCGATGGAAGTACAGGCGGCCAGAATATGTAGCATATGGCTTATAAACATCAACATAATTTATGGATTTATGAATTTTAAAAAAAGATAGGGGGGCTTAAAAGGTGGGGAGTTGTTCGTTTGGCAAAAATTTGACAGATGTGTCTATCAACCCATCCCTACACCCTTCCATAGGAAGGGAATAGAGGTGTCAAATTTTTGCCAATCTATCGACTTTTAAAATACCCCCAAGTTTTATTCCGGGCCGTATCTCTTGGCCAGGGCTTTGCCGCGGATCAGGGTTGTGGCATAGGTAAGGATCCCACCGGTTATCCCGGCCAGGTACCAGGGTGCAAGGATATCATCGGCTATGGATATAAAGAGGCTGCCACTCAGCAATCCCTGCAAACTTCCCATGGCCAGTATCATGATGCCCAATTTCCAGGGAGAGCTTTTCCAGCTATCCGGAGAAAAATGGCTGAACCCTGCGGCAACAACGCCTGAAAATGCTCCGGTCAGTAATACCATTACGCCGGTTTCAAGGCTTATGGGAAGACAGCCGGCCAGGTAAGCGAAAACACCGAAAGCCACCGGCTCGAGCCAATGGGCATCCCTGCCGTAATCTGTTCGTTGCCCGGCCGTGTGGGCTTCCTGCCGGATCTTGTTATCGTCTATATGGAAGTAAGACAGATAACCGCCGATATTGATCCCGTTAAAGACAAAAAAACCGGACCAAAGTATGGCATGTGCAGCCAGTTCCGGCATGATCGGAAGAGCGGCAAAGAACAGCATGGATCCCGATATACCTCCCCAAAGGGCTCCGTAGACCAGGTGTTTGTGCATGTTCAGCCTGAAAAACAGCATTCTGAGCAGTAATACCTGGACGGTTCCTCCTGCCAGGGATAAAAGGCATATCGAGCCAATGGTGTTTTGTTGTGACAGGATCAAACTGCCGATGGCCAGGGTCCCTAACCAGCCGGTGATACCGGTGATCAGGCTCGAGGCCCACGAACTTCTTTGTGCGAATAGTTTCATCATGAAAGATTTTAGTAAAATGATTTAATATTCAGTTATTATGGTTTGTTTGATATTTTCAGAAAATTTTGAAAGTTTGGTGGAAAAAAATTTATTTCAACAGTTTCAGGAAAGTACTGAAGAACCAGTTTTCATCGGCCTTGATCAGCTTGTCCATCATATCGTCGGTTTTCCGGACGAAGGCTTCGATATCGCCGGTTACTTTTTTAAATTCTTTGACCTTTTCATCTTTCGAGGCATCAACGGTTTGAACTTCTTTGAGTATGGATACCACGGGTTCCAGCTCATTTTTCCTTCTTTCCCGGAGGATCTGTTTGGCTAATGCCCAGATATCTTTTTCGGAGTAAAAATATTCTTTGCGTTCACCGGCTTTGATCTCTTTTTTAACAATGCCCCAATCCATCAGCGCCCGGAGATTCATATTGGCATTGCCCCTGGAGATCTTGAGCTCTTCCATGATCTCGTCGGTCGACAGTGACTGCGGCGATATCAGCAGCAAGGCATGGATCTGTGCCATAGCGCGGT
>JANQFB010000351.1 GCA_028278085.1 Chitinophagales bacterium | reverse complement strand
TCACATACAGATGCCAGGGTCCGGCCGCCGCCACAGCAAAAATCGATCCCGTATTTATGAAAAACAGCGGCACTCCGGTAGTCAGAGGCCACAAGATCTCCTATAAGCTTACTTTCTTCCATTAAAGATCAAAATTATCGGAATACCTGGCTGCTAAACATGATAATGGTCATACTTCCGGATGATTCTCATGTCGGATCGGCTTATGGGCCGGAATGAAGATATCTCTCATCCAGGAATATGATCTGCCTCATTTTTGTTACATCGGGCAAGCCAGACCTTTACCTTGGTTTTTCACCATAAAAACATTGAACGATGGAAGAAAAGTTTGGTTTACTGGATTTTAAGCAAGAACGAATAAGGGTATTACATTATACCTGGTTTGCTTTCTTTATCACCTTTTATGTATGGTTCAATATGGCGCCGCTGGCCACGACGATGCTGTCGAATATCGACTGGCTGACCAAGGAACACCTGAAAGTTCTGGCCATTTGTAATGTTGCGTTGACCATTCCTGCCAGGATCGTGGTGGGTGCGTTGATCGACCGTTACGGGCCGCGAAAGGTCTTTTCCGGCATCATGATCATCATGGCCATACCGGTATTTTTCTTTGCCTTTGGCAACAGTTTTATACAATTGGTTATCTCGCGGCTGATCCTGGGAACCATCGGCGCCGGTTTTGTGATCGGTATCAAAATGATGGCCATCTGGTTTCCCAAAAATATGATCGGCAGGGCCGAAGGATTTTATGCCGGCTGGGGAAATTTTGGCTCGGCATGGGCCGCCATGACCCTGCCCTGGTTTGCACTTACCCTCTGTCAGAAATGGTTCGGGCTGGGAGAAGACGGCTGGAGATATGCCCTGGCGATTAACGGGTTGGTGTCGTTTGCTTATGGTATTGCCTACTATTTCCTGGTGAGCGACCAGCCGCCCAACAAAGAAATAAAATTCGCCCAAAAAGCAGAACCGATGAAGGTCACCTCCTATGTCGACCTTATTCAGTATATCGTTTGGTCCTTTCCATTGGTTGGAGCGATGGGGCTGTTAGCCTGGAGGATCGGGAACATTAAGATCGAAGGAGAAGTCCTCCTGGAGCAAAACCTCTTATATATTATATATGGTGTTTTGGGATTGATATATGTGGCGCACGTCATCAAATTATTACAGATCAACCTTCCTGAACTCAAAGCCGGCATTCCGGAAAAAAAGAGGTATTCATGGAGTAGTGTAGCAGCCCTGAACAGCACCTATTTTGCCAATTTCGGGGCGGAATTAGCAGTGGTATCGATGTTACCCATGTTCTTCGAAACGGTATTCAGTTCACTGACAGATGCCATGGGTAATCCTATAATGACCGCTACCATGGCAGGGATGGTCGCCGCTTCATTTGCGGTGGTGAATCTTGTTGCCAGGCCGCTGGGCGGTTACCTTTCCGACAAGATGAAAAACCGGAAACGGACCATGTTGATCTACATGATCGGGATTACCATCGGTTTTTTCCTCATGTCGATGATCGGAAAATACGGACCGGTTACGGAAGCGGGTGTTCAGACCATAGTACCCATGTTCGATGGTATCTGGTGGTTGGTTGTGGCAGTGATCATCACGATTTGCTGTTCGATGTTCGTCCAGGGTGCCGAAGGGGCAACCTTCGCGATCATTCCGATGATCAAAAGGGGGATGACCGGGCAAATAGCCGGTATGGCCGGTGCATACGGTAATGTCGGAGCTGTTGTTTACCTGGTTATCTATTCACTGGTCGATGATAAAACATTCTTTTACATTATTGCCGGCGGAGCCTTGCTGAGCTTCCTGTATTGTCTGATCTTCCTGAAAGAGCCGGAAGAGACATACGTGGATGAGTATTAAGCAAGCGGGGGCCGGTATGAGGCAGATCATATTAACGGAGGTCGGTCTGCTCTACATTTATAGCACGATAAAACCAAAGAATTATGCCGATTAACATCAAAACCTGGAATGTCGAAGACGAAAATTTTTGGAATTCCACCGGAAAAAAGATCGCTACTAAAAACTTGTGGATATCCATCCCGGCTTTGCTGCTGGCATTTGCCGTCTGGATCATGTGGAGCATTATTGCCACCAAGCTCAAAGAATTCGGCTATAACTTCGGTATGATCACCCCGGATATGTCGCCGGATCAGGTAAACGAAAAGTTAAAGGAGATCAACAGCCTTTATTATACCTTACCGGCGATTGCCGGACTTGCCGGAGCGACCTTGCGGATCCCCAATTCGTTTTTGATTGCCCTGGGCGGCGGTAGGAATGTCATATTCACCTCCACGGCATTGCTGCTGATCCCTTGTATCGGTGTCGGATTTGCGTTGCAGGATCAGAATACACCCTATTTCACCTTTGCCATTTTCGCCCTGTTGTCAGGATTCGGCGGCGGGAACTTCGCCTCTTCCATGAGTAATATCAGTTATTTCTTTCCCAAAAGGATGCAGGGTACATCGCTCGGACTGAATGCCGGGATCGGAAATTTAGGGGTCGGGGTGATGCAAAAA
>JANQFB010000340.1 GCA_028278085.1 Chitinophagales bacterium | reverse complement strand
TGGGCCCCCACTCATTTACCCGCCGGACAATACCTCTACACCCTTCAACTCGATGGTCAACCCCTGACCAGGAAAGCTATCTTGTTGAAATAGCCGCGGAAGCTCAAAACCGGAAAACGATCCCAAGTCCAGCATTCAACGCCATGATCCGGTATTTCAGCGTAGTGGTTTCTTTGTCAAGGATTGACGGTCCGCTTCTTAAATAACGGATATAGGTCTTTTCCGTTGTGGACCGGGTAGACCATACCGCCAGGCCAAGCCTGAGGCTAAAGCTTTTCGAGAACTGGTAATCCAGGGAGGCTTTGATCTGCCAGGCGAATGCGGGCGTAAAGGGTGTATAGCTAAGATCGAGCGAGTCGATGCCCAACCCGAATTCATCCGGTTTCCGGAATTGGCCGAAACCGTTATCGGTGTTCTGCCAAATCCTTCCCGCAACCAGGGCCGCATGAATGTTTACTTTTTCATGGATCTTAATATCAACGCCCGGTCCTGCGAACAATCCGTAATAGATCCAGCTACTCGGGGCACTACTAAACCCGGATACCGAACCTTCCCTCAGGGAAGCGGGACCATAGGCCAGATCGTACCCCTCCCGGTCATTTTGACCATACAATCTGCTGATCATAATACCATATACCATAGGATTCATATAGCGTCATGAAAGCTGAGAGGGTGGAAAACTGGCCGGTTTCGGCAAAACCATCGTTTTCTGCCTGGTTGGCGGCAAACTTGCCCAATGGAATAAGCAGGCCCGTCTGCAGGCTCAAATGATGTAATTTATTCTCCTGGGCAAAGCCTATGTTGGATAGAAAGGAAAGGCCTATCAAGGTTAAGCAGCAGTACCAAAAAAGCTTACATACCAAGCGGGAATTCGTCATTGTAATAATAGTTTAAAGGGGAAGCAAAATTTATTACAATATGTGTGACGACCAACCCTGATCAATTACATCTGTGGATCGTGATCAGTTCGACAACCGGCCATCATAAAGCACTCATATCACAAAAAAGCGCCGCAGTGTTAAAACACAAAATTGTGTCAAATTTGGGGTAAAACTATGTCAAAAACACGTTAATATTGACGCAAATTTACATTCGCCTACATTATTCCCCGATATCCTCGTTCCAAAGCTTTGGATGTTGCCGGATAAAATCCTCCATCATCCGGATGCATGCGGGAAGGTTCAGGTCGACCACTTCCACCCCATGTGCTTCCATAAATTCCCTGGCACCGGAAAAGGTAACGGACTCGCCCACAACCACTTTCGGTATATTGAACTGTACGATCGTGCCGGCACACATATAACAAGGCATCAGTGTGGAATAGATCACCGTATCCCGGTAACTCCCGATCCGGCCGGCATTGTTGAGGCAATCCATTTCCCCATGAAGGATCGGGTTATCCTCCTGCACTCTTTTATTATGGCCCCTGCCGACAATCTTTCCGTTTTTCACCAAAACCGAGCCTATGGGGATCCCTCCTTCCGACAAGCCGGTCTTTGCTTCGTCAATAGCTGCCTGCATGAATTCATCCATGTCCGTTTTTTTTCAGGTTGTACTTATTATTTCTTGACAAAACCGATCACATTGGGGATCGGCCAGGCCCGGTCGTTATCATCATTTTCCATAAATCCGGTTTCATAACTGCCGAATAATTCCAGCGATGCTTTCGGGTGGTCCAGGAACAAAGAAGCCTCCGGGCCACCTTCGAGATACATGGCATTATAGATCCCCACCGGGTGGGCCAGTAAAATATTGATGAAATCATGGACGGTATAAGGATAGCGGGAAAAAATAAACAAAGCATTTCCTTGTTTATCCATGCCGATCACCACCATGCTCCATTTCTTTTCCTGCTGGCTCCAGCGGTTCTTTTGATGACAATCGATCATCCGGATACCCTGGATGAAAGTATGGTACTGATCCCGGAGCTGTTCCCAATCCTGACACTTCAGGTCGATGATCTGGAAGGGTTTGACGGTGGAATCTTTCCGGTTGAAGGCCACCATACAATTGTCTTTACTGATATAGGTATTGTTGTAATAGTCATAATGTTTCATATAGCCGACGTGGGTCCGGTAATCCTGCTGGAACATCCCCGCATTAACCACCCCTGTCAGTTGCCCGTGCCCGGCCCATTCCCGGGCCGTTTGAATATCCGTTTTCGCTTCTTTGGCGTTGAACAGGCGGAAATCATAGTTGCCGGGATCGATCTTCAGGATATAGATCATGGATTGCGGCCGGTGTTTGTATTCGTACAAAACCAGACCTTCATCCAGTTGTTTTTCCACGGTGGCTC
>JANQFB010000339.1 GCA_028278085.1 Chitinophagales bacterium | reverse complement strand
TGCCGATGATCTGTTATTTGCCGAGGACGCCAACTACCGCAGAACGGTAGATGTGAACCTGCAGGATGATTTTTTTGCGGAAGACGAATTTCCTGTTTTCAACCGATGGAAGGAAAGTCATTTTCATATGCAGCAATCCTATGATTGGGGAAAGGAATACCAGGAACAAATTAACGATTCCACAGTTAAGGAACACTTTTATGGTAAGATCCGATTGAGCCATCGGGCCAATTACAGCAACCGGAATTATTTGTATCATGACCTGCTGCCGGTTTCGGGATTTTACGATTCCATTTACCTGGATTCTCTCCTGACCTATGACTATACCTATTTTCAAAGCCTGAACAATGCTATTGTATTGGAATCATTGGGGAACAAATCGCAGCAGCCCGGTATAAAGATTTACCAAAAGCATTTGTTCCGGATCGGACTGCATCATCAGTATTTTAAGCTGCAACAGAACCCCTGGGCTACGGGGCAACCTCCGGAAACGGAAGAAAACCAGAATTGGATGGCTGCGGCAAGCCTGAAAAGCCATGATAAAGCCCGACAACCATTCCTTTATGAGGTGAGCGGCCGGTATATCCCGGAAGGCTACAACAAAGGTGAATGGCTGGCGCGGTTGACCGCCGGGTACCGGCTCTCCGATACTTTGGGGATTATCGGATTGGGAGTCTTGTTTCGGCAGAACAGGCCAGCGTATCTGATGCTCCGTCAGTTCAGTAATCACTTCATTTGGGATCATGATTATGGTTCCATCACGGAGTCGGACTATTTCCTGACCTATGCCAATGAACGATGGCAGACCTATCTGAAAGCAGCCTATGGCTTGATGGATGGATGGGTATATTGGGATCCGGAGGGAATACCGCGGCAAAACCCGGATCAGATCAGGCGGGTGATGTTCCAGTTGCAGAAGAATTTCACCTGGCGAAAATGGCATTGGGAAAACCAGGTGGTATACCAGGAGTTTTCGGATACAGCTTTGATCCACCTGCCCAATATTGTGAGTCGCCACAGTTTCTACTATGAAAGCGCCATGCCAAAACTATCCACCTATATTCAGTTCGGGATAGACGTTCGTTTTTGGAGCAACTATTATGCGGATGCTTATATGCCTGCTACCGGTCAGTTTATCCTGCAGGATACGGATCTGATGCTCTACTACCCGGTGGTGGACCTTTTCCTGAATTTCCGGGTAAAAAAAGCGCGGTTGTTCCTGCAAATGTCGCATGTGAACCAGGGCTTCCCTGCGAACGGCTATTTTGCCGCCCTGCATTATCCGATGCATGACCGGAGTTTCCGTTTCGGCGTTTCCTGGATGTTTTTGGATTGATCCCGATAGATGATGCAACGAAGAATTGTGGTATTTGATGACCTTGAAGGCTGAACGCTGCCTAATGTAGCTTAGGTCTTCTGCTTCTTTTTCTTGGCTGCCGGGAAGAGGACATTATTCAGGATAAGGCGGTAGCCGGGGGAATTCTGATGCAGGTTCAGATCGGTCGGCGGATCGTAGACAAAATGCTGGTAATCTTCCGGATCGTGGCCGCCATAGAAGGTCCAGGTGCCATAGCCATACTCCCCGTGGATATACCGGGCTTCTTTAGCGGGTTTGTTTTCGCCCAGGATCAGGGTACTTGATTTCAACACCTCCTTTCGGAAAGCAGTGGTCTGACCCATGAAGCCTTTTACGGTCTTGGTGTGACATTGCGTAAGCATGGTCGGAACCGGATCCCACTTGGCGGAAAAATCGAATAGGGTAAAATAATCCAGGTTGGGCGGTATGCGGCCACGGGATTGGGTCGCATCGATATTGGAATATTCGTAGATCATGGGATTCATTTCAAGCTTGAAATTCTCGAAGGCAAAACTCTTTTTGAAATCAAGTCTTTGCTGTGCCTGCGGTGCTATGGCATCCCCATCGAAAACCTGGTGGCAAATGTCGACGCCTTCGGCTGCCAGGGCGATATCGTAGCTGTCGGTAGCCGAGCACATGGCAAACATAAAGCCTCCGCCGAGTACATAGTCCCGGATCTTTTTAACGACCGCCAATTTCAATTGGGAAACTTTGCTGAACCCATGTTTGGCAGCCATGGCTTCCTGGGTCCGGACTTCCTCCTTATACCAGGGAGCATTGCTATAGCTCCGGTAGAATTTTCCGTATTGACCGGTAAAATCTTCGTGGTGCAGATGCAGCCAATCGTATTCCGGTAATTTCCCTTCCAGGACGTCGTCATCATAGACCACATCATAGGGGATCTCCGCATAAGTCAGCACCAGCGTAACCGCATCATCCCAGGGTTGCTTGGTTTTGGGAGAATATACAGCCACTTTTGGTGACTTCTCCAGCTTGATCACATCTTTATTGACCTCAGGATTGGAGATGTCTTTTAAGATCTTGGTATATTGCGCGTCAGCAATGATCTCATAGCTGACATTCCTGATCAGGCATTCATTCTCCACCGGTTTAACGAA
The DNA here is from genome assembly GCA_028278085.1 of Chitinophagales bacterium. Classification (GTDB taxonomy): domain Bacteria; phylum Bacteroidota; class Bacteroidia; order Chitinophagales; family JANQFB01; genus JANQFB01. The sequence goes on along the minus strand of JANQFB010000339.1, from coordinate 1,757 downwards.
TTTAAGGGCAAAGCTCCCGCCGCGGTAATTCAGCAGCCAATCGACTTTCATGCCGTTTTGAAGCACCCAATAGGCGATCCCATAGGATTTGAGATGATCCTTTTGCGCCATATCCATGGGGATCAGTAGATAGGCGGCGTGCATTTGCCCTGCCATCAATAGCCCCAGTAATAGAATTCCAATCCGCTTCATGCCTCTAAAAATAACCTTTTTTAAGCAGTGATACAATGGATAAACGCAAAATGACGGGAAAGGTTCACGATTAATAACGATTTTGCCGGTTAAATAGTATTCGCCTGGGTGGTCTCTGTCCTTACATTTCTTCAGTGTCACCCGACAGAAGGAGGGGACACTGGAGAAAACAGATTGCACCAAAGGTGTATTTTACTTCGGTGTCCCCTCCTATCGTCGGGTGACACCGAAGTAAGTGTGTGGACAGCCGCTCAACTCCCTTCCCTCCAGAGTTACCCGACCAAAGGAGGGGACTGTATTCGCCTGGATGATCTCTGTCCTTACATTTCTTCAGTGTCACCCGACAGAAGGAGGGGACACTGAAGAAAACAGATGCACCAAAGGCGTATTTTCCAGTGTCCCTTCCTTTCGTCAGGTGACGCTGGAAATAAAAAAAGGGAGACCCTTGTAGGCAAGCCTCCCTTTTTTTGATCCACGTGTTGTTTAAGTTTAGCTATGGTGCATCATGTCAGCGAATCCGCCATGGCCATATTGTTGATGATCTCTGTTCCGAATTCCGAACATTTCAGCATGGTAGCGCCTTCCATCAGGCGATGGAAATCGTAGGTAACTTTTTTGTTGGCAATAGCGCTTTCTATACCCTGAATGATCAGGTCGGCCGCTTCCTGCCATCCCAAATGCTCCAGCATCAATACCCCGGATAAAATGACGGACGATGGATTCACTTTATCTTGTCCGGCATATTTGGGGGCAGTGCCGTGGGTGGCTTCGAAGATCGCATGCCCGCTTTTGTAGTTGATATTGGCGCCGGGAGCAATGCCAATACCGCCTACTTGTGCGGCCAGTGCATCGGAGATATAATCCCCGTTCAGGTTCATGGTGGCCACTACATCGAAGTCTTCGGGTCTGGTCAATACTTGTTGTAAGGTGATATCTGCAATGGCGTCTTTGATCAAGACCATGTTTTTCCATTGACCGTTGCCGTGCGTTTCCCACAGTTTCAGGGTTTCCTCGACTTCCTGCAGGATAGCTTGTTGTTTCTTTTCATCCAACTGGTCATACCAGGGCTCTACCATTTTGGCGTTGGAAACGTTATCGAGGTCTGCATTGCTTTCCTTGTTTTCGAGGATCCATGATTCCCTGATCGTAACCACCCTGTTACGGTAGGCCGGTTCGGCGGCAATTTGGTAACCCCAGTCGCGGAACATCCCTTCGGTAAATTTCATGATATTCCCTTTATGGACCAGCGTAACGGATTTTCTATTGTTTTTCAGGGCAAAATCTATCGCACTTCTGACCAGTCTTTTGGTCCCTTCTTCGGAGATGGGTTTAATACCCAGGGAAGAAGATTCGGGGAAACGGATCTTGTTCACCTTCATTTCGTTAATGATGAAATCCTTCACCTTTTCCACTTCCTCGGAACCATTCAACCATTCGATACCGGCATAGATATCTTCGGTATTCTCTCTGAAAATGACCATATCGACCAATTCCGGATGCCTGACCGGGGAAGGTACGCCCTGAAACCACCGGACTGGCCGCACACAAGCATAAAGGTCCAGCTT
>JANQFB010000583.1 GCA_028278085.1 Chitinophagales bacterium | reverse complement strand
CTATCGGCCCACTTTTCAATATGCCCGATCTATTACATCTATTGAGATAAAAAGCAGTGAACCCAATTTCTAAGTCCGAAACCCGTTTCTTTTTTCCTTCATCCAATAGAATTTCTCTTTGCATTTTCCATTGTTCAATTGTTACGGGAGTATTTTCTATTTTCCGAATTAGTTTTGTGGTTTTATATAAAACCGAATCCCAAAATTTATAGATAAATTCGTCTGAGTCATTTAATATTATTTCGTTGACATGGTTTTTAAAAAGCAAACCTAATGCTGCACCTGCACCGCCTGCGAAGGGTTCAATATAGGTGTTAATTGGCCCATTTATGTTAAGAGCATAAGCAAGAAATTTCACCATTGATGACTTTCCACCAGGATATCTTAATGGGCTATCGTAAATGGAAGAGGCCATGAGAGAAGTTTCCTCAAAAATAATGGAAGGATTTCACAATATTCAGATGATGTGGTATTTGTTTAGGCATAGCAATTTATAAATTATGTTTAATTGATTGTATTTACTTTGTGAGTCTTTCTTCCTATTCAACTTTGAGGAATTCCTCAACAGTAATTTGAGTTTCATCAATTAGAGTCAATTCTGATCCTTCATTGACAAAAGTTCAATTATATGAGTATATGTTGGATTCTAATATTATGGTTAAACAAATGGCCTTACCATGGAAGCTTATGGATTACTCATGAACGGTCTGTATTTTTGAGAATGGCCAGATAACGGGCCTCATACCGGTTGATGACCATTTATAATAGCAAATCCTGCCATGTTGAGGGCCATGTGTACGTTAGTACGTGCGGATTCGTCTCCCGCTCTAGGCACTCAATATTAACTCAGCAAGCAGCATTTCCATTTCCCAAACCCTACTTTTTTGAGATCATAGTAAGAATCCTCACCCCAACCAACCGCCCCAACAACACCCACGGCGCCCCATGCATCACCAGATCCCAATAATCGATGAGTTGCATACCTTTGGCGCCGCCGGCAACCCATTTCAACTTTCCCCAAAGATGGGGCTCGGGAGTAAAAGGCGCTAAGCCTAAGGTCAGGCATAACCCGATAACCAGCCACCAATTGTTCAACAGCTTTTTCATAAACAGCAAATTTAAGAACCCAACAAAGATCCGTAACAAATGATTCACCCAAAATGGATATGGGGTTTTCGTATAGCCGGGAGGGTTGCTCTCCCTCCGATATTAGTAGCCATCTTCACTCTCCAACTCCATCGGACCGGTTGAATTCTCCCCGATAAAAGCCTTATATTTATGGATCTGGCGGAAAGAAATTTTGTTATGGATATATAACACCAAGGAAGATGTTAACGCTGCACGAAGCCATATGTACGGTATTGTCTGATTCGGACCGGCCTTTGTCGGCCAAGGAGATCGCTTCAAAAGTCAACGAAAGAAAACTTTATATCCGGCAGGATAATCAACCCGTCCCCAGTTCCCAGATCAAATTGCGGATCAAAAACCAGGCGAGCCTGTTCAAGGTTGCCAATGGTATGATCAGCTTGTCCCAAAAGAAAGTTTACCGGGCCACCCCCGAATCCCTTTCGGGCGTTTTATACCGAATGTTCAACCGCCTGACCGGAAAAATTTCAAACAATGCTTCCCTGAAGCTGATCCTATTGTTATTGCTACTGAAAAAAACAGATCAATCCCGGCCCCAGAAGTTTACTTATACCCAGTTCCTGGACAGGCTGAACCTCCTGCAGGAGATCAATCCGGCCATCAAAGAGATCATTGCCACGCTCCCTGAATTGAGGGCCCATTTTACCGATCAGGACTTTACGCAACTGGTAGCCGAGACCAATAAGATCGATTTCAGGAAGCAGGCCAATAGCGATGGGATCGTCAATAATTCCATTGACATGATCATCCAGAACAGCTCGTTCTCCAGCGCGGTTAAGAGTACCCCGATGTACCTGAGAGAGATCCTGGTGCGTTTATTGGACCCGCGGCCCGGGCAAAAGATCTACAATCCTATTTCGAAATATGGCAACCTGCTGTTGGCCATCCAGCAATTATATGAAGTAGACAAACATAAAATAGAGCTATATGCCGACGAGCTCGATCCGGAAACTTATGAGATCAGTGTGTTGCGGATGATGCTGATGGGGGTGAAAAATGTGCATATCGAAAACTTTGACAGTTTGTTGGCGAAAAGACCGATCCGTATGCAAGCTGCTTTTGCCGATCTTCCCCTGGGCGTCAGCAACAAGGAATTCAGCGAAGATAGCTGGCCGGCGGAATTTGCTTTTGTCGAACATATGCTCCGTGCCGTGGACGACGAAGGCCGGATTATCGTAACGGTCACTAACAATGCCCTCTTTGGAGGCGGGAATATCCAGCAGGTGAGGGAAGACCTCATCGACTGGGACCTCGTGGAAGCAGTGATCTCCATCCCTTACAAGGTAAAATTTACCACCCTTCCGCAGATCAATATCCTGATCATCAATAAGAATAAAGCCGCTTCCAAAAAAGGTAAGGTATATTTCATGGACGGCGGCCGGCTCGATCCCTCCGACGATCAGAAGTTGGTGCAAAAGATCCTGAGCAGCTTCGCCGATCTTTCCGAAGAGGAGAAATTATCCAAGATCGTTACCGATGAAGAGATCAAAGAAAACGATTGCCTGCTGATCCCGCAGCGCTATGTGCTGCAGTCTGACCTGAAAGAAAGCCGCAAGAATTATTTGCCCTTGAAACAGGTGATCAGCGAGTATGTGGAAGGTACACCTTTAAAATCCATCGAACTGACATCCAGCCGGAACAACCAACCCTATGTACAAACCAAAAACCTTTCGCTGTCACATAGCGACTGGGACCTGAAGATCGAAAAAGTCGACAAATACCTGCAACCCGAGATCGCCATCAAAAATGCACGGATCATCGATAAAAAAGCCGTCTTGGTAAGCCTCACCGGCAATAACCTGAAACCAACCTGGTTCGACATCCCCGGCCAGGAAATTGCCCTGGGCAAACATGTCGTCGCCTTTTATATCACTGAAGAGAAAGTATCCGCCGACTTTTTGATCGAACAGCTAAAATCCGATGAGGTACAGAAACAGTTGGAGATCCTTAGCAGTTCCGACGAGATCCCGCTGATCAGGCTCAAAGACCTGCTGGATCTGAAAGTCTATTTACCTTCGCTGGATATACAAAAAGAGTTCCTGAACAGCATCAAAGCCTTCCTCATCAAGCAATCGGAGATTGAGCAGCAATACGAGATCCAGCGGTCCAAAACCGAGGAAACCGAGCAGAGCATCATTTCGACCATCAAGCATAACGTGCTGCAGCAATTGGCTACGCTGACCAATGATCTCGGGTCGCTAAAGGATTTTCTCCATCGCAAGGAATCCGATAAAGAGCTCCTCAGCTTTAGCGAGCCCATCGCTCCCTTGTTCGCCGGGGAGGATCCCGACAGTGTGGATTCCCTGGATGTGGTGATCGAAAGGTTATTCCGCAACCTGAATACGGCCAAACAAACCCTGACGAAGACCGAACATATCCTCAAACACAGCAAGGCCAATACCAAAGCCCGGAAAACCTTGTTAAAGGCTTTCATCGAGGAAGATATCGGCAATTTATATTCCGACAACAATAACTTCGAGATTGTCGTAGAAGGAAGAGAGATCGCCGTGGAGCTGGACCGTTTTTCCATCATTGCGGCCTTCCAAAACCTGATAGAAAATGCCCTCAAACATGGCTTTACCGATCCCGAAAAGAAGTACAAGATCGTTTTCAAGATCTCGAAGTACAGCCTGATGGATAATGAGTTCGTGCAGATCCAGTATATGAATGACGGCAACCCTTTGCCCGACGATTTTGATTTCGATGATTTCATCAGCATGGGTAAGACCAGTGGGAAAAACAAAGGGACAGGAATAGGCGGATACTTTGTCAACAAAGTCATCCAGAACCACAATGGTATCCTGTCGATCATACCCAATGAAGACCTGATATTGTCTCCGTACAATGTTAAATTTGAAATATTATTATTACTTTAACTTGAAACATAAATTATGAGTGTAGCCGGAAATCCTGTTGACATCCTGATGATCGATGATGATGTGGATGTTTGTAATTCCACCAAATTAAAAGCCCGGAATGCCAATATCCGGATCACCCATTTCCAGACTTTTGAAGAAGGGTTTGCGGAACTGGAAGATAATCATATCTACAAGGCCGTTATCCTCGACGGCAGGGGCCTGATGAATGATGCCCAGGAGCGGGAGAAAAGCAGCTTTGTCCATGCCTCCATCGAGAAGCTAAATGAATTGAAGTTCAAGCACAACCGGATGCTGCCTTTTTGCGTGTTTACCGCCTACCTGGATGATCTGAAAGAAAGCCTGGAAGGGCGCGTGAGGATCTTCGATAAAGATGCCGACGATTATGATGAGATGTTCCAGTATTTAAAAGACGAAGTCGATCAACTGCCCGAAACCAAGATCCGGGCACAATATGGCGAAGTCTTCGAACTCTTCACCCTTGGCTATCTGCCGAGCAGTAAGGAAAAGGATTTGATCAGCATATTAAGGAATATCGACTCTAACGAGGAAAGGGTCATTAAAAATAATGCCGCAGCCATCCGTACCTTTTTGGAGGCCATTTACAAGCAGTTAAAAGCCATCGATAAAAACCTCCTGCCCGATGAGGTATTCAATGTCAATGGTAACCCTGTCAATCTTGAATGGACCTACCGCTTCATGTCAGGCCTGAACATCAAGATCCCCAGTGGTCCCGAGTATGTCAGGGATCCGATTTTCCCAACCCATATCAGTTGGATCGTTAAGATGATCAAAGAAACCACCAGCGCCACCGGTTCGCACGATTACCACTTCACCGTTACCAACTATACCCTCAAGTGTCTGACCTTAGGGCTGCTTGACCTGCTGTTGTGGTTCAAGAACTACGTCATCGAGCACTATGGAATGAAGGTGTGAACGGTCGCTCGGTTTGGTATTCCTATCAGTACTACCTTCATCGATTTGGAGGCAATGAGACTTTAGACCATTAGACACAAGACTATTAGACCACATTGTCTAAAGTCTAATATCTAATAATCTAAAGTCTAAAAATCTAATATCTAACAGTCTAAAGTCTAAAGTCTAAAGTCTATCCCCCTAAAAATCCCAAATCGGATTGATCTTACCTTTCAGGTAGTTTTTGATCTTGAGTAAAAAGGCAAGGATCAGGTAGATAATAATAGGTGAGCCGGCGGTAATGAAAGAGGTATAAACAAAAAAAAGCCGGAGGTGGGCAATGGGTATGTTGAGTTTGTTACCCAAATAATCACATACGCCAAACGCATGCAATTCAACAAAAGTTTTGATGCGTTCCATCTTACAAAAGTAAAGGACTTTATCAAAAATTGCAATACCTAGCCCTTTAAGACCTGCTTTCCGACAGCACATTGCAAACATTTTTTAGCACAACAATAATGTTGATAAAGTTGCAGCAAAGCTTGGGAATGGGCTGCATGCTCATCCCTCACACCCATATCTTGCCATTGCCTGGAAACAGCATGTCGTTCTGCCGGCAACTGGTGCAGGAGCGCCAGGGCGGATTCCTGCCATTGCGGTTCTTGTTTATAGATACCAAAGGCATGCATGGCCGGCACCACCGTATTGATCACTAGATGATGCACCGCTTGCTTGCCCAACAAGCAAGAGCTGGCGGTGGTTGCCTTATCGAAATGGTAATGGTTTTGCCAATAGTTGGACGGCTGCACCCGGAACAGGTTTTCATAGGATCGAATAGTTCCCGCGAACGGTGAAAAAAGGTGGGCTTGCCGATGAAAGAGGGCGGCAAACTGTGCTATCCGGATCGTTGGGAAGTTGTTGGGACGCATCCGCAGGAATTTCCAGATGGATACTTTTAGGGGTTTGAGGCTGTATTTGTGTTGCAAATAGCGGTATTCCCGCTGCAGCGATTGTGGATAGGCATCCCGGAAGGAAGCGTTGAGAAAGCCGGCCTGTCCGAATAATAGTGATTCCAGTTGAAAAAGATTGTCGCGGTGTTTGGCCAGCAGGGGATAGGGAAGGCTTCGCGCCAATTGTTCGAAAGGCAGGGCGTTGACCTTTTGCCCGAACGACCGGAGTAACCGGTGGTAATAGGTTGCCTCCCAATGCCCTTTATTGGCGGCAAGCTGCTGCAACCACAGATCCGACCGTTGCCGAAGCCGTTCCCTGACCAACCGGTTGAGCCAGGACTCCCAATGGCGGCTTTCGAACCGGTGGATCAATTTGGCGCAAGGGATACGATCCGCGTGTTGCCGGAGATCTTCGAACCGGGCAAGCAGTTCAGGATCGAAGTGGTTCTTGATTTCGAGGCAGGGCAGGAGCCGGCCGGATTGGGTGCGAATGAGTTGATCGGATTCATGGACCACGTGGAGGATCACGTTGTTATAGGCTGGATCCGACTGGTGTTGGTGGCGGTACCATTCCGATGCCTGCCGGTGGATCTCGATATCACCCGCCCATTCCATCCCGCCGATCCTGATCCGGGCATTGCTGAAATCCGGACCGGCGTTGGTATTGTGTTCACCGGGAAATAAAATGGTTACCGGATCGCCGGTAGTCGACCAAAGCGATCGTGGATCCAACAGCTTGTTGGCCCAGATAAAGTGGAGAAATTGTTCCTGCAACGGTTCTGATAGTTCAATGAGGTTCCTTTTATCAGCCGTTCCTGTACCAAATATACGCTTTTAATCAAAGATATACATCTCGAAATATAAGCCCGGTTGAATGAAGAATGATGAATGATCAATGATGAATGTTGAAGTAAGAAGTTTTCGCTCTTCAACATTCGACATTCTTCCTTCTTCATTCTTCATTCCCCTTCCCCCTTCTGGCTTCCGGCTTCTGTTCTATATTGATGTATATGGGTCCTTTACGGCCGAAAGGATTTGAGCCATTTGTTCCCGGATCTCAAGCGCTTGCTTTCGGGCGGCCGTGGCAAAATCCTGATCAAGGCTGGCATAAATAATACTCCTGGAAGCATTCACCAGCAAACCGACCTTATCATTGAGCCCTTGCTTGGCCACTTGTTCCAGGTCGCCACCTTGCGCCCCTATCCCGGGTACCAAAAGAAAATGGTCGGGGATCAACCGGCGGATATCACCGATCTGGTCCGGATGGGTGGCCCCCACGACATACATAGTATTATCGGGATTGCCCCAATTCCGGGATTGCCGGATAACCTGCTCATACAAATATTGGCCGTCTGACCCACGGATCATCTGAAAATCCTGGCTGCCCTTGTTGGAGGTGAGTGCCAGCAGAATGGCCCACTTCCCGGGATATTGCAGAAATGGGGCGATGCTGTCTTCCCCCATATAGGGAGACAGGGTAACGGCGTCGCAATCCAGGCTTTCAAAAAACGTCCGGGCATAAGCATTGGCGGTGTTCCCGATGTCTCCTCTCTTGGCATCGGCAATGATGAAACAATCGTCCGGAATATAGTCGATGGTTTTGACCAGGCTTTCCCAACCCCGGCTTCCTTCTTGCTCATAAAAGGCAAGATTCGGTTTGTAAGCTACACACAGATCATGGGTCGCATCGATGATCGCCCGGTTAAAGGTAAATACAGGATCATCCGCCGTCATCAGGTGCCCGGGGAGCTTCCCGGGATCCGGATCCAGGCCGATGCATAGAAAGGATCTTTTGTTCAGGATGTTCCGGTATAGATCTTCTCGGGTCATTGATGGATTTTTTGAGTGCCTGGGCAAAAGTCAAAATTAATTGAAATTAGGGGATTTGCATAGGCCCCGGAAAGACTGCGGATTACTGATCTGGAAATCGCCTGAAGGACCGGTAACCGGAATTGATCGGTTCCAGTTCAATAACTCAAATGGGTACTTTATCCCTTGCGCCGGACAATCCGATCATTATGAATTGACGGGCGTTGACTTTGCTGATAGATTTGTTTCCGAAAGGATTTGATTTTTTTTAAACATTAAACCCATGTATTATGAGCAAGATTAAATGTATCTTATTTATGGTGGCAGGGTTGGTATTATCATGGGCCGCCGTGGCGCAAACCTCGGTAGACATGATTGATCCCGGCCAACATGCCTTAAATGTCGACCCGGCGGATGATATTGTGATCACTTTCGACGCCGCAATAGATCCCTTAACGGTTAACAACGGTTCCCTGATCATTCAGGGTTCGGGCACAGCAAGAATTACCGGTAGCTACAGCTTTAGCGTAAGCAATACGGTGTTGACCTTTTCACCCGACCAGGACTTCCGGGCAGGAGAGGTCGTCAGTGTTTCGGTAACCGACAAGATCAAGGATAGCGGCAATAACCCGGTGAGTCCTTATTTGTCCGTGTTTACGGTCAATACGATCGAAAAGCCTGTCTTTTTCGAAGCCCGTTCGGATTATGGGATGGGCACCGGCGACAGGGTCTACCTCTATGACCTGGATAAAGACGGCCATCTCGACCTGGTAGCGTCCAACCAGGGATTCGGCCCGGTCTCAGGCGCCGGTATCAAATATCGCCTCAACAACGGGGACGGTACTTTTAGTGCAACCATCAATGGTTTGCTGCCCACCAGCCAGGTCCACCATGCGGCCTTTACCGATATGAATGGCGACGGCAATCCGGATATAATCGCTGTCGGATTGACGACGCTGGAAATACTGCTGAGTGATCTGAGCGGTAACTTCCCTTCTCCTCCCCAACTTTTCAGCTTACCCTTCGGGAATTATACCGTTTCCGCCGGAGATCTGGATGGTGATGGTGATGAAGACGTTATTGTAGCCGATGGCTTGTTCGGAGACGTGGTTTCCGTTTACCGGAATGATGGTACGGGCACCCTGCTGGCTCCCGGATTGGGCGATAATTACGGCTTACCCGGCTCTTTCTCTATTTGGGAATCCCAATTGGCCGATGTGGATAACGACGGTAGCCTGGATATGGTACTTTCCAATTCCGGCGGTTCCAACTTGATCAGCGTTTTTATCAACAATAATGATGGTTCGGCCACTTTTGGGCCAAGAACGGATTACTCGACCGGAGGTATCGGCAACCGGGGTATTCATCTGAACGATATGGATGAAGACGGATGGACCGACCTGGTTACGGCCAATCAGAATACGGATGACATTGCTATATTCATCAACAACCAGGATGGCACTTTCGGTACCCCGCAAAATTATGCTGCCAACGGCGATCCGATCGGGATCAACCTGGGTGACCTGGATGGCGATGGCGACCAGGATGTCGGTGTGGCGAAAACCTTTATCCCCTTCGATAAGATTGGTATATCGCTGAACAGGGGAGATGGCGTATTGCTACCGGAAAGCGAATTGCAAGCGGTATTCCGGACCGTAGAGCTGGCTTTTGGCGACCTCGACGGCGATGGCTCCCTGGATATTGCTACCAAAAGTATCAACTCCAATACCTCATCGGTATTTCTGAGCGCCAATCCCGGGATCACGGGGGTGGTCTATGAAGATATCGATGGCAACGGCGATCGGAATAACAACGAACCTTTGCTGGATGGCAGAGTGCTTATCCTGGATGACGGATCGGATCCTCCGTTTTTTGCAACCACCAATTCCGTAGGCCGCTACTATTTCCCGGATGTGGATGACAATAACATTACCTATACCCTGAGTGAACAGCCGGTTACGGGCTACGTCAACACAGAGCCAGGCGGCGCGGGCGAATATTCCATCACCCTGACGCCAGGAACCGTCCAGGGAGAAATAGAAAGGGATTTCGGTACCCGTTTGCCGGGTGGAAGCTCGGATGTTTGGGTAGATGTTACCGTCACTCAAATTCCCTTTTCTTTCCCCTGCACAGGCCCTGCACCGGACGATACCTGTGATTGTGTCCGTTTGAGGTACGATATCGACTATGGCAACATTGGCGCAGCGGTGAATCCCTGTACCTTATTTGTGCGTGTCCCGAGTTTCGGTAATCAGGTTTCCTTATCACCTTGTCCCAATGATGCCTCGGTTACGGTTGGCCCATTCACTTATCTACGTTGGGATAACCTTTGCGGCGCTTCCGGCGCTTGTGCGAATGCCAATGCACCGGGCGGGACCATTTCCTTGGTTTGGGAATACCCGGTTTGCTGTGGCAGTTGTCCCTTGCCTATTTTCTGTCCGGACTTTACCGTCGTTTCCTTCTTTGACGATGGCAACCTGTTCAATGGATTCGGTTTGGATTTCGGTGCCTGTGAAGACAGCGATGCGCAGGAGTTTCTATACCGGAAGCCTATCGATCCCAACAACAAGATCAGGCTGGCGCCCGAAAACAATTGCGTATATGTGGCCCCGGACGATACCATCGAATATGTGATCAATTTCCAAAACCTGGGTACAGCGCCCGCGCAAGATGTGGTTATCGTGGATGAATTGGACTTCAACAGCTATGATGTGGCTTCGGTTACCCATCTGGGAGCCAGTCATCCGGTAAGCTTTGCGATTTCCGGACAAGGTACCCTGACCTGGACCTTTAACGATATCTTCCTGCCTGACAGTGCATCAGATCCTGTGGGTAGTACCGGGTTCGTTAAATTCAGGATGGTGCCGAGGAGTGGTGTTGCCAATGGCACGTTGATCGAGAACCAGGCCGGTATTTTCTTTGATTTCAATCCTGTGGTCAAAACCAATATCGACACGGTTATTATCGGCAATCCT
>JANQFB010000286.1 GCA_028278085.1 Chitinophagales bacterium | reverse complement strand
TTTTTGCCCCTGGAAAATCCCGGGCTGATCATTGTCGATGAAGAACACGACAGCTCTTATAAGCAATATGAACCCGCGCCCCGGTATCATGCCAGGGATGCTGCGGTTTACCTGGCTCAATTGCACCAATGTCCCATATTGCTGGGCACAGCCACGCCCTCGCTGGAAAGCTATCACAATGTAAAATCCGGGAAATACGGTATTGTGGAATTATCGGAGCGCTTCGGCGGCATCCAGCTTCCGGAAATAGCGCTGGTGGATCTCAAAGAAGCTGCCCGCAAAAAGCAGATGAAATCCCTGTTTTCATCGACCCTGCTCCATGCCATGAAAGCCGTTTTAGCTAAAAACGAGCAGGTGATCCTTTTCCAGAACCGCCGGGGTTATTCCCCTTTTTTGCTGTGTGCCACCTGTGGATGGATCCCCCGATGCAAAAACTGCGATGTGAGCCTTACCTATCACAAGATCTTTAAGGAATTGAGATGCCATTATTGCGGTTACCGGGAAAAAGAGCTGTCGAATTGCCTGGCGTGCAGCAGCACCCACCTCCAGATACAGGGCTTTGGTACGGAAAAGATCGAAGACGAGCTGCAGTTGTTCCTGCCGGAGGCCCAAATCCAGCGGATGGATCTCGACACGGTAAAAAGCAAGCATGGCCATGAGAAGATCATCACGGCATTCGAAGCAGGGTCGGTCGATATACTCGTCGGTACGCAAATGGTGACCAAGGGGCTCGATTTCGATAATGTGAGCCTGGTCGGGATCCTGAGCGCGGATCAATTGCTGAATTTTCCCGACTTCCGGGCCAGTGAAAGAGCCTTTCAGTTAATGGCGCAAGTGAGCGGACGGTCGGGAAGGAAAAAGAAGCGCGGCAAGGTGATCATCCAGGTCGCCAACATCGACCACCCGGTGATCGGGTTCATCTTAAAAGACGATTATATCAACTTTTACGGCCATGAGGTGATGCAGCGGCAAATGTTGAAATATCCTCCCTTTTACCGGCTGATCAAGCTAACCCTGAAGCACCGGAAAGCCGAGGTGGTAACGGAGGGAGCCCGGCAACTGGCCGTTCGCCTGAAAAAGGTATTGGGGCGCCGTTTACTGGGGCCTGCGCTACCGATGGTTCCCCGGATCCGCAACTATTACCTGAGAGACCTGCTGATCAAACTCCACAAAGAGCAGGATAGCCCGGTCAGGGGCAAACAGATCATCCTGGATGCCGTAGCAGCGCTGCAAACCGAAACAGCATTTAAATCGCTCATCGTGGTGATCGACGTGGATCCGATGTGAGATACTAAGGAAACAATTCTGCCTCCCCTCTCCATGTTTTGGTTGTCCAACAGCTTGTCCGATTCTTACTTCAAAGGATAAGAGGAAATTACCATTATCTATCCTAATGCTAAAAATACAAATTAAAGTATAACAATTATCAATTTATATTTTTTTATTAACATTGTATTCATATATTTAAATTATTATTTCTTCAAAATAATTTCTATGAAAACAGCTTTTACAAGTTTAATTCTTCTTTGGGTAGTTATTCTTACAACCCAGGGGCAAAATCAAATTCAATTTAACGGATTAAACTATCAAAAGATCAATGGTACTTGGTATCAGTTGGGGGAAGATACATTTCAGCTCAATTTGTCGAAGTTTACTGTAAGGTTCAATGAAGGATTGAGCCAACAAAAAGTAGACAGCTTAAACCTCACCAATCAAACATCAATTATTCACGTTGACAAGCGGGGTTATACTGTCCTTCAAATCCCAGTCAGTGCCAATATTTTTACGGTAGCTACAACATATCGCCAGAGCGGCTTGTGCCAGTATGTCAGGTTAAACACATATGGAGAATACCTTGGTATACCCAATGACCCTGATTTTATCCATCAATGGTATTTGAACCAAGGAAACGGGATAGATATTAATGCCCCGGAGGCATGGGATTTAGTTACTGTTGACCCAAACATAGTAATAGCTGTTATCGACGCCGGTGTAGATTGGACACACCAGGACCTAGGACTTGGGAATGACGGCTATCAGCATATTTATCTCAATCCTGGGGAAGACGCCTGGTCAGATCCTAACGATCCTACAACTGGAAATGGGATAGATGACGATAATAATGGAAAAATAGACGACTGGAAAGGATGGTTTTTTAATGGCAACACCAATGATTCCAGAAACCTTCCTAGTGTAAACCACGGTACTATCATAGCTGGGATTATAGCTGCCAAAACGGATAATAATACCGGCGTTGCCGGTATTGCCGGCGGACTTGGTGCTGAGGGCGTAAAGATCCTACCAATTACTTTGGATAAATATACTGTTGTACCTGATTTTTCATTACTATCCGGTGCAATCGATTATGCCCTTGAGCAGGGTGCAGATATTATTCAGCTCAGTTTAAAGGCTGATCGTACCCTGGCAAATGAAGCTGCTTTGAAAGCAGCACACGAGCAAGGAGTGCTGGTTGTTTGCGCTGCCGGAAATAAAGGTAATTTGAATGGCTTAAACTTCCCAGCGAACAACTATTATACTTTAGCTGTAAATGGAAGCAATCAAAATGATGAAATTTGGCGATTTCATGTTGTTAATAATACTTATTGGGGATCACATGCAGGCCCGGAATTAGATGTAGCTGCACCATGTATTGACATTTTTTCGACAAAAGAAGACGATACTTATGGCATTGCTCTTTGGATGGGTATGCCCGCACCAGGAACATCATTTGCTGCACCCCAGGTTTCAGGCCTAGCTGCATTACTCTTATCTGTCAATCCAAACCTATCTCCTGATGAGATAAGGGCTATCATCTGTATGACAGCAGATAAAGTTGGTGGTTATGATTACAGTTTTTACCCGAATCGGCCTGGGCAAAGTGAATATTTGGGATATGGACGAATTGATTTGGAAGCTGCCGTTCAATTTGCAGCGAATGTAACGATCAAACAAGACCCGGTAATCTCCGGAAATACCGTATGGAACAATAATCTAATGGTAAAAGGCACGCTAAGAATTCCTGGTGGTGCGAGACTTACGGTACAAAATTCCACGGTTAGGTTTTCCCGCAACAGTAAAGTGTTGGTCGAGCCAGGTGGCAAACTTATCCTCGATGGGGCTACCTTCACCGGGCTGGAATGTGCCCGAAGCATGTGGCAGGGTATCCAGGTTTTGGGAAGTCCTTCAAAAGTACAACCTGATGACCCCTATGCTTCGGGTAACCAACAAGGATTTTTACATGTAAAAAACAGTTCCATCATTGAGCATGCTGAAACAGCTATCCTGGCAGGTTTCACCAAGAACAAAGCCATTTTGGATGAAATTTGTTTTACTGTTTCATTAGGCATCAAAATTTGCGTTCCAACCATTCGAATTGTCCAGGAAAAGGTCGGTGGCAGTATGGTATGGATCAATAATGATCCTGGCATTTTAACTCCCAATACAATCAAGAACAACCGGGTTGGCCTACACTTTTATCCTTACGCGCCTGATAATAAAAGCCGGATCGCGGATTTTATTTTTGACTGTACAGACTCGCTAGCGGATGTCGGGAAATATGAAGGACAAGGCGTGGATGCTCATATTATTATGGAAGGTGTGAAAGGTGTAGATCTGGTTCGAAATACCGTTTTCAGTAACGTTTTGAGGAATTCAAATGAGATATTTAAGTTGCATGAACGCGGAACAGGGATCCGATTGATCAATTCAGGTGTTCATATTTTTAAGCCACATTTGTTCGAGGGATTGACCAAAGGCATAGACGCTTATAGCATGGGTTCCCTGGAAGATGCGGTTATTATCGATCAATGTACATTTGATGGGGTAGCGCAGGGCATTACTCTAAATGGAAATGTATTCGGAACTATTCAAAACAATCAATTTGTAGTTGCACCTGGGGATGCTAGCACTATGGAAACTTATGGTATTTTTTCTGAAAATGCCTCTGGATTTTTGATTACAGAAAATAAATTTAGTGCTGGATTTATCCCTACTCATAACATCAGCACGTATGGAGTAGTGATTAATAACTCTCAAGGATTTGGTGGGGAGTTTTATAAAAACACGTATAACAGCCGGTTTTATGTCGGCACGCAGGTAGAAGGGCAAAATGGTGAATTACTGCAACTAGGCTGTAACGATTATACCCAAGGTTCTAGTGCCAGTCATGATTGGGCAATGCCAGTGGGGACAACCCTTGGAAACCAGGGAATATGTAATAAGCTTTCGGATGGCCCCGCTGGAAACCGATTCCATCCCAATAGGACGCTAAATTCCGATATTTTCAATGAAGGGGGGCATTTTACCTATAATGCCCACTCTTTGCAAGAACCGCTGGATTATACAAAAAGCAATGTCTCTGTTACGGACTGCTTTGTTCCTTTCAGTGAAAAAAATTCATGCCCCTCTAAAATTGAACCATGCGAGCAACAACCTTGCGTACTTTTACCAAACGGTCAGATCATTTGCCATGTGAATCCATATTGCCAGGATAATATTTTATCCCGCTTAAAATCTACGAAGGATCCTAATGAGAAAATGGCCCTTACCCGCAGTTTGCTGCAGATAAGCGCCAAATCGCTACATACCGACCAAATGGATGAGGCACTGGACTTTTTGGAGTTGCTAGGCTTAATGGAAGCAGACAGGATATTGGCAGCAACTTATCTTGAAAGAAAAGAATTCGGCAAGTGCAAAGCGGCCCTAAACAGGATCCCCTATACTACGCAGGAAGATATAGCTTTTCATGAACTATACGATATGCTGGTATCGGCCTGCCAGGAGGGAAGAGGGCTGACGGAGCTGAAGTATAACGAGCAGGCTGTGGTGGAATCGGTCGCCCACACCACAACCAACGCGGGCACTTATGCTCAGACCCTACTCGTTTTATTAGCGGATACGAATTACAACCGCTGGCCGGAACCCTTGCGTCAAACAGCTCACAAACGCAACCAGCAAGAGCAGGATGAATTTAAGTTAAGGGAAAGCGTTGGTCTTACGATTTTCCCTAACCCGGCAAATCTTCAATTAAACATCCAGTATTCGATAACGGTAGAAGCAAGCGTCGCCAATATTACTATCAGGGATTTATTGGGACGCATTATCCGTAGGTTTCCATTAACCCTAGAAAATGATTATTTGTCTTTCAGCACAAGATCGCTGGATCCGGGCATGTACCTGGTGCAATTAACCATCAATGGCCGCCCAAAAGTGTGTGAAAAAGTATTAATTTTCAGGTAAAGGGATGAAAAAGACGGTTCTCATTATAATTTTGATAAATTTTTGTAGTGCAGGCTTACATGCGCAAAGTATTTACTTTAATAAAACAATCGATGTTTTTGGAGCAACTAATGGAGGTACAGGTGTTATTCAAACCGATGATGGTTATATTGCCCTGGGGCAAATGGTGAACACCGAAGTCAGGACTTTTAACATTATCAAAACCGACAGGTTGGGCAATACCCTTTGGTCAAAGTCATATGGGGAAACCGGGCAGGTTTTTTACACTGGCTTTGATTTTATCAACTATGATGCGGAACATTATTTTTTCTGCGGCTCCAGGGCTGATACTGCTACTTCCGAAGCGTTGGACATGCTATTGGTTAAGTTCAATAATCAAGGCGATACTATTTGGACAAGGACATTTGGAGGAGAAAAATACGATGTAGGCTACGAATGCCGTAAAACTCCGGATAACGGGCTGATCGCCATCGGTGGGAGCAGTAGTTTCAGTACAGGTATGCAGGAAGACATCTTTTTAGCCAAAACTGACCATGATGGTGAATTGGAATGGCAAAAAACATTCGGAGGTTCAGATACTGAGACAGGTTTTTCTGTGAATAACACTGATGACGGTGGATTCATCCTTTCGGGCTATACCGGAAGTTTCGGACAAGGTATCTATATGATCAAAACAGACAGTTTGGGTAACATGGAATGGGATACGACGCTTCAGCTCCAAATCGCCAGAGGTGGGAGTGGAGTTATGCAAACGGAAGATGGTGGATACATCGTTTGCTCTGCCGATGACCTCCAAAACGGGAAAAGCTGGGATGGTTATATCGCCAAAGTGGATAGTGCCAGCAAACTGATCTGGGAAAAGCGGTATGGCAGCAATTATATGGAATGGCTGGACGATCTCATCCCTACCCCTGACGGCGG
>JANQFB010000271.1 GCA_028278085.1 Chitinophagales bacterium | reverse complement strand
TCAGGACCAGCAACAATTGCCGGACATCCTCAACCATCTTGTCGACCGTAATCGCTTCAGCCGTATAGCTGCCTTGCGAAGCCCCCTGCCCGCGCTGATCCCAGTATACCATGGCATATTTTTCCTCCATTGCCTTATAATATTTACCGCTGCGATATTCCAGGCCATTCCCTCCGGGGCCCCCATGAAGGATCACGATAAATACTTTAGCCAGGCCGTTGCCATAAATATAGACAGGCATATCCGCTCCTTCATGGCGGATATAGATTGTCTCGGACATATCTGCCGACAACCGGTCCTTTTTGCAGCCAGCGAACAAACCGGCCAGTACCAGGAGTCCTGTAACTATTCGGACCATGATCTGATCAAAGTTTATAGACCAAACCCACCTCCAGGTTGAGCATTAGATTCATAAAAGCATTATAAGGCATTTGAAAACCGATACCCGGCTTAATATGCCAGCTCAGGACTTTCCGGTTTTCCAGGATAAACGATTCCCCCAAAGCAAAAGCCAGGCCCGGTAATATATAGTGGTGGCCCGCCAATACAACCTTTTCCACCTGCCCGGCTTCATTTATCCGGTAGGTCGGGCCGGTATTAAAAGTCCGCATATAAGCCAAACCCAGGTAAATAGCCCGTGTAAATCCTTTTGGCCGGATACAGCGGTAGCCACCTTCGGCATTTAGGATCAAGGCTCCATGATTCCGGGGATGGATATATCCGGCCAGGCTATACATACTGACCCATTGATGATAACTGATCCGTAAGCGTTTACGGCGCTGCTTTTCCTTCGTTTTTTGGCGGTGAATGTACGCATATCCGACCTTGAGTCCCGGATGTGTGAGCATGTTACCGAAATACGAAATATTGATCCCCTTTTTCCCAGCCAGGCTATCCGGATGCTGACCGGAAATGGTATGGTTAATACCAGCAACAAACAGCCCTATTAACAACCAGGTTCCTGGCTTGGCCATATTTACAAACGGATCCAGGTAGTTGGGTTTAACGATAAGGGCGTTCCAGGATAATAGAATGGATGACGGCTTGTCTCAAGTCAAAATCGTGGGGCTTACTTTCAGGTTCCGCCGGTAAAATTTCCAATGCTCCTGGTATATCAAGGATATCCAATTCCGGAGCAGGTTTTTCAACAACTTCCGGCCTTTCGACAAAAGGTTCAAACGCTTTTTCCGGCTGTTCCGTTACCGGTATAACAGGCGGTGCATCGAAAGGCGCCTGCACTTCTTCCTTTTCCGCCGGCTTATCGCCTTCCATCGCCTTCCTGATCATTTCTTCAATGGAAGTAGCTTGGGGTTCCCGCCGGGGCGCTTTGTTAACGGGTTTGGTGCGCTGCTGTTTTCTCTTCTTTTTATTCCTGCCGGAAAGAAAGGTATACAGCAGGTAGCCGATGGTCAGAAATACGTAGATCAGGTTTTCAAACTCCATTCCTTAAAGCCTTTCAACTGTCACAAAGATACCAATCCTCGTCCATAAAAATAAATTTATTCCGGCTTTCCCGGCACACCACCGCCCCTACCGCTTACCAACCAAACCGGTGATTTTTGCATGATGATCCTTTATCCTCCCAATGTTCCGGGCATCTGGTTATTACCAAAATTTCTCCTAATTTTACCGGTGAACCGTTCCTCAGGGCGATCCTACGCTACCGTATGTATATCATGAAAATAAAAGGTAAGGTGAAAATTCCCGATTATGTTCAGTTGAGGGATGATAAATTCACATTGCTGGCCTATTTCAGGGCCGACCGTCCGGATAAAGCCCTGACCAAATGCGGGCTGGAAGCCTATATCGACAAGATCAAAGCCCTGATCGAGGACTTACCTTTCGGAAAAATTCAAAAACTCGAATTATAATGGATGAAGCTGCCGATCGTTTGATCTACCTGAACCATGCCGGGATCTTTCAACAACAGACCCGTGTGCTCGATGATGTCAGTATCACCGTCGACAAGGGAGAGTTCGTATACCTGATCGGGAAAACCGGGAGCGGGAAAAGCAGCTTATTAAAAACACTATATGGCGATCTCCCCCTCCAGGAAGGAGAAGGAGAAGTGGTAGGATTCGACCTCAAAAAACTAACCTGGAAAAATGTTCCTTACCTGCGGCGGAAGCTGGGGATCATATTCCAGGATTTCCATTTACTGACCGACCGCTCCGTGGAAGCCAACCTGATCTTTTCGCTCCAGGCTACCGGTTGGAAAGACAAACAAAAGATGAAAGACCGGATCGAAGACGTGTTGACCAAGGTAGGCCTGAAAACCAAAGGCTTTAAAATGCCTTACGAGTTGAGCGGTGGGGAGCAACAGCGGATCGTTATTGCCAGGGCGCTTTTAAACGAACCTGAACTCATCCTGGCTGACGAACCCACCGGGAACCTGGATTCCGAAACTTCCGACGATATCATCAAATTACTGATCAAGATCAGCGAGGAAAACAAATGTGCCACATTAATGGCCACACACGATACCTTTATCCTGGAGAAATTCCCGTCAAGGATCATCAAATGCGAACACGGACAAGTTATCGATACTAACCAGATCAAAGCCTGACTGAATAGCTGTACAAGGCTTTTAACCCATAAGTTGATCCCAAATGTTTCCGGATTAATCGTGATCCATCCATGCTTTCAGTTTTAATACCTATTTATCATTCGGATATCAGGGAACTGGTATCAGCGCTACATCAACAAGCCCTTCAACAAGCAACAAGCATCGAGATCATCTGTATCGATGACCATTCCGGGGATCCCTACCACAGCCTCAATGCCCGTGTCGGATCTTTATCCGGGGTAAGCTACGAGCAATTGCCCGAAAATATCGGCCGGTCAAGGATCAGGAACCTGCTGGCCTCCCGGGCAAGCCAGCCGTACTTGTTGTTTATCGACGGGGATTCGAAGATCCCGGATCTACAATTTCTGCCAACCTACCTCGCCAAAGCCGGACCGCAAAAAGTAGTTTGCGGTGGAACGCTATACCCGTCCACCCCTCCGGAAGATCCTCAGCTATTCTTGCACTGGCACTACGGCCGGTCGAGGGAAGCGCTCCCGCTTTCCCAACGCCTGCTGAAACCATATATCGCATTTAAAACCAACAATTTCCTGATCGACAAAGCCACTTTTGATAAAATAGGTTTCGATGGATCTATCCGGCGGTATGGCCATGAGGATACCTTGTTCGCCCAGGAGCTCCGGGAGCGATCGATCACTGTCGAACATATCGACAACCCCGTCACCCACGCCGGCCTGGAACCGGCTAAAACCTACCTTGAAAAGACGGAAACAGCCCTGGAAACATTATCGGTGTTGCTATTGAAACCGGATTACCGGTCACGGCTCCGGGATGATTTCAGGTTATTGCAAGTCCACCAAAGGCTATCGAAGTTCGGACTCGACAGCTTACTGGCTTTTGGGTTCAAGCTATTCAAAAGTTCGATCAGGCGTCAATTACTTTCGCGGAAGCCCGGCTTGTTTTGGCTGGATTGTTATAAACTGGGTTACTTTTGTGCGCTGGAAGCAAGCCAGGCTGTAAAAGCAAATGCTAAAACCGGATACCGATGATCTGCATATCATCCACCTGCGTCCAATCACCCTTCCATTCATCGATAGTGGTATCGAGGATCTTTTTCTGTTCCGGCATCGGTAATTGATGGATCCGCAGCAACAAGGCTTTGAATTTTTTGGTGGTCAGCTTTTTCCCTTTCTCACCCCCAAACTGGTCGGCATAACCATCGGAAAAAAGGTAAACGCAATCACCCGGTAATATAGACAGGCTATGATTGGTAAAGGCCCTTTGCTCTTTGGGAATAAAGTCATAACCACCGATGGAAAAACTATTGGCCTTGTAAACGATCAATTCATTGTTTCTGACCACGTATAAGGGATTATAGCCTCCGGCAAAATTCAGGGTTGTTCTTTCCGGGTTAATAGCGCACAGGGCAATATCCATCCCTTCACCCACGGTTTCCTTTTTGTTGATCACCTTATCCATCTCGTCAGATAGTTTGTCCAGGATTTTATCGGGCCTAACCTCTCCCATTTCATGGACGACTTTGTTGAGCGACGAAAAACCCAGCATGGATATCAGGGCGCCGGGTACGCCATGCCCGGTACAATCGGCTGCCGCAATGATCGTCTGTCCCTTATGTTGACCCAGCCAGTAAAAATCACCGCTAACCGTATGTTTGGGCCGGTAAAAAAGAAAGGAATCGGGAAAAGCTTTTTTGATCTCTTCCAGCGCCGGCAGCATGGTTTCCTGGATGATCAGGGCGCTCGCAATACTTTCGTTCAGGTTGTTATTGATCATCGCCAGTTCGAGATTGGTGTCTCTTAGCTGATCTCTTTGGTTTTCTATCTCCCGCTTCTTTTCGGAGATCACCTTGGTAGCCTGGCGGATCCTTTGTCTTAGGATACGCTGGTACCGGATCAGGTTTCTCTCCCGGATCCGGATCACCGTGTAAAATCCACCGAAAAGCAGGACCAGGATGATGACATAAAACCACCATTGTTTCCAAATGGGTTTGGCGATGGTAAAAGAAAACACCGTAGGCTGACTGCTTGCGAGTGTATTGGCGGTTCCGGCACGTACTTTAAAGGTATAGCGGCCATCTTCCAGTTGCGGATAAACTACAGCGTTTTTGGAGGTTATATCACTCCACTCGGTTTCATAGCCTTCCAAGGTATATTGATAGCGGATCTGATCCGGCCTTATAAAATGCACCGCCGAAAATTCAAATCCGATCTTATAATTATCATAAGGAAGCTTGGTCCCGGGAGCCATGGGGGTGGATTCATCGGAAACCACGAAATCTACGAGGTGCAAAGGTATGGCAGCCGATGAAAACCGGGGCGCCGCCGTATGGACGTACACCAGACCGTTATCCGTACCGAACCATAGATTATGGTGGACGTCACTGGCTACAGCGTTATTTTGAACAGTTCCACCGGCAAAACCATTATAACTATCATAGATCATGAAACTCCGGTCATCCGGATCATAAACCGTCAACCCGTTTTGCTGGCCTATCCAAAGCTTGCCCCGGTGATCCAGGGTAAAGGTATAACAATAGTTCGAGAGCAGGCCGCTTTCGGTGGTATAATGATGAACGGATCGACCATCGTAGCTGAACAAACCGTTGCCTTCGGTGCCCATCCAAATGACCCCCGACCGATCGGTGGCCATGCACAATACGGTCGACCGATTGAGCACCGGATGCCAATCTTTTGCCAAGGGTTTACCTGCTGCGATCTGCATCACTCCCGATCGCTGCGGCCCTAACCAGACGGTTTTTTCCGGCCCGGTCAGCAATGACTTGATATTATTATGGTACAAGCCGTTCCGGGTATTATAGATCGTTTGCTCGCGGGATACCGGATCATACTGCAACAAACCGTCGATGGTAGCGATCCAAAGTTGTTGGTCATTGTCGAAGGCAAGGTCATTGATCGTTGATAGGCGATCGGACCAACTAATTTTCGAGAGCTTCCCCTGCCGGTAAACATATAAGCCATTCGCAGCAGAACCCAACCAAACATTTTTGCTGCTATCAACCGCTACCGCTGTAAGCTTGAATCCGGCTCCAAGCCGTTGATGGGCCTTGAGATCCGGTTCCAGTGAATGCTCATGAATGGCAACGGGAACCCGGTAAAAACCTTCCGGGGTACCCAGGAGTAGATCACCCGATCCGCTGAAATGTACCCCGGTGATCTCATTGCCGGGCAGGCCGTTAAACAGGCTAAACGTTTTCAGGCGGCTATGCATGAGCTGTACGAGGCCGGTACCATAGGTGCCCAACCAAATATTGCGCTCGTTATCTTCATAGATCGACCGGATATATGGATGGATCGATCGAATTTCCGGTTGAAAACCCATTTTTACCATCCGCTGACCTTCGCTGATCCAACAGGAAGCGCCTTTGCCAGGCTGGCTGATCCAGTGATGGGCAGATCTTGAGGGAAAGATGAGGTCGACCGATGTTGCTTCGTCTTCAAGGGGTATATCGACTATCCTATCCTGATCTCCGGTCAACAGGTGTTTCAATCCATGCCGGCGGGTAGCGATCCAAATCGATCCGTCGGCAGGATCCGTACGCAGATCATTTACGGTTACACCATTCATGGCCGGCAAATGCGTGTATTCGATCTTCGATCCGGTCCACCTGGCCTTATACAAACCTTTATCTCCGGCCAGGTACATATGCCCCGGGCCAGGTGCCAGCTTTTGAATACTCCTGCCAATGGCCATCGAGTCGACCGGCACTCTGCGGAGTTCAGGGTCCAGGATGGCTAACCCGTTTCCCTGGGTAGCGATCCACAGATACCCCTGGTGGTCTTCCGCCAGATCATTGATCTTCCGGTTCAGGCCTAAAGATGGCAGGGCTTCAAATGCATGCTCCCGGGAAATGGAAATTCCACCTTTAAAATGGCCGAATACCAGGCGGCCTTTTGCCGTGATCAGGGAAGTAGTGATAAAATTTTCCGCCAGTCCATGTTCCGTGGTAAATATCCTGAATTGCGCCCCATCATAACGAACCAGGCCATCATGGGTTCCTAACCACAAATAACCCAGGGAATCCTGGAGAATGGTGTATACATATGGTTGTAAAAGTCCGTTACTTTCATTGAAAGTTCTGACACTGTAAAACTGGCCGGCAGCGGGCAAAACACTACCCATCAAGGCCAGGTAAATGCCCAGCAGGGTTAATCCTTTGAAGGCGCTTTTACCGGTCTCCAAAAAATGATCGATACAAAGGATAGCTAAAATTGGGTTTGTGATCTTTTTGAAATGGCTAAGCTAATACAATCATAGGAAAATTAAGTACGGATCTCTACCTCGGTATCCTTCCAAAGAAAAGTGTTTGTTGGTGCCGGACCACAAAAGAGCAGTTGATCAGGCATCCCTGAATTTATTGGATCAACAGCGTTTTCCGGTAAAGGACCTGCTTATCTGTTCTCGCATTGACTAAAAACAGGCCGCTGTGAAATTGCCGGTCGAGCCTGATCCGGCTGGCTGCGCTAAAATGCCGGGTATATATCAGTTTCCCATTGGTATCATAGATATCAATGATCACCGGCTCTTCCGATCGGATCTCCAGCATGATATTTTCATCCCCGGAGGCAGGATTGGGGAATAATTGCATCTGGCCGGCAGTGGCTGAGTTGTCGACCCTGACCATAGGAGAATAGCTAAACTGTCCGTTTTTGTCGGTTTGCTTCAGCCGGTAATAAGAGATCCCCCGGAGCGGATGATAATCGATGAAATGATATTCCTGAGCGGTATTGCTGTTTCCCAGGGATGGAATATTGGCCAGGCTTTCAAAGGCATCGCCATCACCACTTCTTTCCACTTCAAAGAAGTCGTTGTCCGTTTCCGAGCCGGTTGTCCATAGAAGGTTAACCCGCTGCTGCACTAATTCTGCTTCGAAATCCAAAAGGGTAATGGGCAGGATAAAACCGTCGGCGCTGCTACCGGTAAATTCATGATCGACCGGGATGGTATTGATGCCGGAGATACTGAATAGCCTGTTCAATCCGGGCGCTACCGGCTCCAGGGATTCGAAAGCAAGACCATCATACTTCACGGCGATCAGGTTATTTTCATTTCCTACAATATCACTGTCGGCATAATAATAATTGACATTATAGATGATAGTGCTAAAGCCTGTGGCATTCAGGATCCAGTAGCGGGTGATATGATCGGTTGCCGATGTCAGCGAAGGAAGCTTGGCATCCGTAAGCTTTAACTGCAATTGCTGGCTTCCACCCGAAGGGACCGCAGTGATAATATCGGCATTAAAGGGAGAATATTCCATATTATCACCCACCGGGAAACTAACCGGGAAAAAGGTGCCGGCGAATTGATAATTCAAGGTTCCGTTCCCATGAGCCTGGATATAGCTGGATGGCCCCGGAGTGCCGCCAATCGAAGCTGTAGGCAATACGGTCAATGAATTTGAACCTAATACGATATCTCCTAAAATCATGTTTAATTCATTGGCCACAAATATAGAGCTGCCCAGCATGACATCATCGTTCGGTTTATTGATCGTTAACCGGAAGAACATTTCACCTCCTCCCAGGTTAATGATCGATTGACTTTCAATGCCATCAAAAATTACTTCCCCGTTCTGCTCCATAAACCCATCAGCAGCACCGCTGTTATTGATAAAATCACCTGCCAGGTTTATCGTAAAGGAGGCGTCCACATCCAACCATGCCGTACCACCGATATCGATATCACCGTTCACATCAAGATCGGCAGACATTTTCTTTTCATCATTTCCATTAATATGCAAGTGGTAGTAGGCTCCTACCGGCGTTTTAATGACTTGATCCGAACTGCCGTAATAGTTAACCACATTACCCGAAGCGGATGCATCCAGCATTCCCATGGATTTCAAGACATCATTACCGGCATTCAGGCGGGCATTAGTACTGTTGATCCATAAAGCATTGGGGCTATTGGCCAACAACTCCCCGTTTACAATAGTATAGGTACCCCGATTTACAATCGTATCGTTTCCGTTGATCTTAAACTCACCGGCCAATTGTGAAATGGTAGATCCGGAAACGATCGTTTTGTTACCATTGATGATCAAAAATGAGATATTACTGATAGAACCGCTACCGTCGATCTTTGTATCTTGTCCGTTCAGCTCGATATCGTCCGTACCGTTTATAATACCGTTCAATATAAAATCTCCGTTAACCGTTAATACATTGTTATTGAGGTACAGATTTCCACCGGTAGCGATATCCACATCATTGACCGTGGCATCTGTGTTAAGGGTAACCATATGGCCGTTATTCACAACAATATTTTCTGTGGCGGTAGGCACGCAGTTGCAATCCCAGACAGCCGGATCAGTGAAATTTCCGCTGGCAATGGTTGTATAGGTTCCTTCTCCGTCCAGGAAAAGGACGTAAAAAGCTCCCGTGTTAGTTCCTCCGTCGTCATCAAAAAATGCGCCTACGGCGATATCATTCCTGCTATCCCCATCCAGGTCTCCAATGCCCGTTACGGATACGCCAAAATTATCGCTATTGGATAAGGGTCCGGTAAAACCTCCAATGGTGGAGGATATTTTCTTGAAATGTTTTACCGTACCATCGGAATTCATCAACAAAATAAAAACGGCTCCTCGGTCTGTTCCACCATCATCATCATAATAAGAACCGACCGCCAGGTCATCTACTTCGTCCCCATCGATATCACCGACTTTGGCGATGCTCCGGCCAAACCGGTCTCCGTTATCCAAATCGCCGGTAAACCCGCCTTGGGTATCACTGATCTTTTGATAACTCTTAACCGTACCGTTGGTATTTAAGAATAGGATCCAGAATGCCCCCCGGTCGGTGCCGCCGTCATTATCATACATATTGGCCACTGCAATGTCTTCGATACCATCACCATCGAGGTCGCCGATACCTTCTATGTCCATGCCAAATTTTCCTGAAGAGGTCAGGGTACCCGTAAATCCGCCCTGGGTATCGCTGATCTTTTGTTCGGATTTCACCGTACCATTGGCGTCCATGAAAAGAATATAGAGGGCGCCTTTGTCCGTTCCGCCGTCATCATCCAGGGGAGCCCCTACGGCTAACTCCGTATTACCATCACCATCCAGGTCGCCGATATTGGCAATAGAGCGGCCAAAGTCATCATCATTGTCCAACACTCCTGCAAAATTTCCTTGGGTGTCACTGATCTTCTGTTCGTCATCTACAGTTCCATCGCTTTCCAGGAAAAGGATATAGATGCTGCCCCTATCCGTTCCACCGTCATCACAACCCTTGGCGCCTACCGCAATATCTTCGTTCCCATCACCATCCAGGTCACCGATACCGGTGCAACCGCTGCCGAAATAATCTCCGGCGCCTATGGTAATACCCAGGCCACCTTCATTATTACTGATCTTTTGATAATTTTTGACCGTACCATCAGCATTCATGAACATGATCCATACTGAACCATCCTGGGCACCAGGATCACTGTCAAAGTGCTCCCCGACTACAAGGTCTACTACGCCATCATTGTCCAGGTCACCAATATTACTGATATCACCGGCAAAATATTCTCCATCGCCAATATTACCGGTAAAGGATCCTTGTGTATCGCTGACTTTTTGCTCCCCTAATACAGTTGTTTGGGCATAGCCCTGTAACAAGCAAAAGAAGGTAAAGCTGCCCCAAAAAGTTAATATCCGGAAGGTATCCTTCATTTCCATGAATATCGATTGGTAATTGACTTAAACATCTTTAATAAATATACGAAACGGGGGTCGATTTGTCAAGACCAGCCATAAAGGCTTACGGTTTAATTATTTTATAAATTGTTAAAAATCAAGTATTTTAAACATTTAAATAATTGTAAACTATAAGTATTATGCTGACAAATTTCAGTAGTTCTTTGGATCATCATCCTGCTTGTAAAATCACCGACTATTATCCCAATTATACCTATTAAGGGTATATTCCTGGTTGTGCCAGGATGATCGAATAAGTGCAAAATGAACTACTGGAAAACCAAACCCGGGTCGATCGGATCGGGTAGAAAAAGCGATAAATCAGGTTTTTGTTGCCGCATCAGTTGCTGATAAAATTATCAGACTAACTAAAGTAAGGCATTTTGGGGAGGCCAACAATGGGATAAATACTGATTTTCCGGCTAGGTATAATTACCGATTATGGCCGGCCTGTCATATATGTGTTTGTGGATAAGGAAAAAGAACTTATTGTATAATCAGCGTTTTATGATACAATAACTGTATATCATTCCTGGCTTGGATGAAATACAAGCCGCTATGGAGCCGTTTGCTGATCTTTATGGATCCCAGTCCTTTTTCAGATAAGACGATCCTTCCGTTAGTATCGTATATGTCTATGATAATATTATGATCCGCCTCTTCGAATACCAGGTGAATGTGCTGTCCTTCGGCTGCCGGATTGGGATAGAGCCGAAGAGCGTCGGAGAAGTTATTATTTATTTTAATGACCGGTGAATAAGTTGAATAGCCATCGACATCGGTTTGTTTTAACCGGTAATAGGAAACATCGCTCAGTGGTCTGGTATCGATAAACTTATATTCCTGGATAGTTGAGCTGTTTCCTTTTGATCTAACCGTACCGATCACCTCAAAATCGACAGCATCAGCACTCCTTTCAACGCTGAAAAAATCATTATTATCCTCAGTGGCAGTTGCCCAGTCGAGCTTCACCCGGTTATGTTCCGATCGTCCGGTGAAATCCAATAGAGAAATGGGTAAGGGACTACCGGGATTTCCGGCCCCGGTAAAGCTATGGTTGAGGGATAAAGCTGTAATAATGTTGCTGGATAATTGGTTGGTTCCAGGGCTGGCTACTGCAAGAATACTGATAAAACCTCCGTCATAACTTAAGCTGATCAGGTTGTTTTCGTTGCCTTCAATATCGGAATCGGCATAATAGTATTCGACGGAATATTCTATCAGGGAAAATCCGACGGATGTCAAATTCCACTGGCGGGTTAAATGGTCGATTACCGCTGGTATAAAGGCAGGCTTAGTATCGGACAGGTTCATCCGTAATTCGGCCATGGGTCCGCCGGACGGGATCGCTGACTGCAGATTCATATAGAAAGGCGTATATTCAATACTGTCTCCAATGGGGAAATTCACCGGGTAGAAGGTAGTGCTGAATTGCCAGTTCAT
>JANQFB010000243.1 GCA_028278085.1 Chitinophagales bacterium | reverse complement strand
AACGAAGAAGTTTGGGTCAGTAACGGTACCGATACCGGTACGGTGATGCTCAAGGACATCCGACAGGGGTCATTCAGTGCTAGGCCGGAAAGATTTACGGTTTTAAACGATTCCCTGTTGTTTTTTACAGCGGAGCATAATACCTGGGGTGTGGAACCCTGGGTAACCAATGGCACCGATACGGGAACGGTTATGCTCCAGAATATCGGCACGACCTGGCCCGGCACCGGCGCCAATATAGAATTTACCGGGGTCAGCAATGGCCTGATCTACTTCGGGGCAGAACACGGCTGGAATGCAGGAAGACATGTCTGGCGTACCGACGGCACTCCGGGCGGAACGATCAAGCTTTATGACTATACCGGCATCGGTTATTCCGGTTGGTGGAACCCGAAAGATTTTGTCGATGTCGATGGAACCATGTTTTTTTTAGGCGATCTACATACCACCGGCTTGGAGTTGTGGAAAAGCAATGGCACCGATACCGGTACGGTGCTCGTTAAGGATATTAATGTGGGAAGCCTTGATGGGGATATTTTTCACCTGACAGCCGTCAATGGAAGCTTGTTTTTCATTGCTGATGACGGCACCACTGGCAAGGAGCTGTGGAAAAGCAACGGCACGGATACCGGTACTGTAATGATCAAGGATATTTATCCCGGCAGCGGTTCATCCGATGCGGAGCAGTTTACGGTTTTTAACAATGTGCTTTATTTCGTAGCGAATGATAGTGTGAACGGATTTGAATTATGGCGTTCCGACGGCACTGCTGCGGGTACCTATATGCTTAAAGATATTGGCCCGGGTACAACCGACGGCGGTATTACGGATCTGGTAGTTACCGGCAACCGGTTGATGTTTTCCGCCAACGATATTATACATGGCAACGAGGCCTGGATCAGTGACGGCACCCCGGGTGGAACCCACTTACTGAAAGACATTTACACCGGCACCTTGTTCGCCAATCCCTCCAACCTGACATCGTTTAACGATATCCTGTATTTTACGGTCGATGACGGCCTCAACGGGATCGAGCTGTGGCGATCCGATGGCACTGCCCAGGGAACCTATATGGTCAAAGATATTGTACCCGGTGCCGGCAGCTCTTCGATCGGTAATTTAACGGTATTTAACAATGCTCTGTATTTTAGCGCCAACGACGGTTCCAATGGGACGGAACTCTGGAAAAGCGATGGTACGGCCAATGGAACTGCACTCCTTAAAGATATCAGATCCGGATTCCTGTCTTCCTTTCCGGCCCATTTCAGGGTAGTTGGAAATGTATTATTTTTCAGGGCCAACGATGGCAACTCCGGCACGGAACTCTGGAAAACCGACGGCACCTCCTCCGGAACGGTATTAGTGAAAGATATCAATACCTTTCAATCCGGCAGCTCTTCCAACCCGACCCAAATGACGGCGATCGATAACCTTTTATTTTTCAGCGCTACGGATGTTTGGGAGGGAGAAGAACCCTGGGTCAGCGATGGTACGGGTATCGGCACCAATGTAGTA
Organism: Chitinophagales bacterium; assembly: GCA_028278085.1. Taxonomy (GTDB): domain Bacteria; phylum Bacteroidota; class Bacteroidia; order Chitinophagales; family JANQFB01; genus JANQFB01. The sequence continues at coordinate 33,863 of JANQFB010000243.1, read as the reverse complement.
CCGGTTAGCCCCAGTGTGCTGGAAGGTGATCCTCTGTATTTTACCGGATTCCGGGGTCAGACCTATTTCAGCGCCCAAAATGTCAATACATCCGATGGCCGGGAATTATGGGTGATCGATAGCGCCGCTGCTACGGCTCAGCTACTCAAAGATATCCATCCCGGAAACTTAACCGATTCGGAGCCCAGACATTTTTTTGCCACCGATTCCATCTTATTGTTTGGCGCTGACAATGGAAGTGATGGCCGTGAGCTATGGGTTACGGACGGCACGGCTTCGGGCACCACATTATTTAAAGATATCAATAACGGGAGCTCCGGCTCCGATCCTCAATCACTGACTGATTTTAACGGGATGGCTATTTTCTCCGCCGATCATGATACGACCGGGCGGGAATTATGGAAAACCGACGGTACTCCCGGCGGTACCTCGATGGTCAAAAATATTAACACCGGTGCGGGCAGCAGTAATCCCTCCGGCTTTGAACCGATAAAATCGCAGGTATATTTTACAGCTACCACCGATACGGCCGGCAATGAATTATGGATCACCAATGGCACCGATACCGGCACCTATCTATTTGCCGATATCAACCCGGGTATTAACAGCTCTTCTCCCGGAAGCCTGATCGATGTCGGCGGTAAATTGTTCTTCACGGCCGACGACGGTGTGCATGGCCGGGAATTATGGGTCTATATCGATACTTGTAACCTGCTTTCCGCCGATGTTGTGGCCAACGGGCCGACGGATATCTGCCAGGGTGATAGTTTGTCGCTTTCGGTGATGGTTAATATCTCCGGGAATTACACTTACCAATGGCGGTCGGATCAAATTGATATTAGCGGAGCAACAGATACGGTTTTAAAGGTTTTCCAGGCTGGGTCTTATGACTTGTATGTGGATAAAGGCAATGAATGTTCGGATACGGCTGCTGCGGTCATTGTAAATGTTTGGGATATACCGGTGGCCGGCATCGCCGCACTGAACGATACGGTCGTTTGTGACGGTGAAACGGTAACCTTACATGCTGCCAATCCTGATAATTATACCATCCAATGGCAACAGAACGGATCACCCGTTCCCGGAACGGATACCCTCCTCTCGGCAACCGGATCCGGGGATTACCGCGTGATCCTGTCCAACAACGGGTTTTGCATGGATACATCCCGGAACCTTTCCGTTGCTGTTCATGACTTTCCGGATACCCAGGTCAATACCGTTGGTCAAACGAATTTATGTACCGGACAACAGGTAACCTTTGAAGCCGTTGACCAGCCCGGTTACACCTATGTGTGGCAGCACAACGGGAATAACCTGGCCAACAGCACTGCTGATCTTACGACCGATCAGGCCGGTGATTTCCGGGTCATCATCACCAACATGGGTCTGTGTACGGATAGCTCCGGCATTATTTCCGTGTCGGTAAATCCCTATCCGGCCGTTCAGATCACGGCAGACGCTGATACGGTTTTCTGCGATGGTGAATCGGTGAATTTATTGGCTCAAAGTGATATACCGGTAACCTGGAAATGGCAGCAGGACGGATCGGATCTTCCTAAAACCGATTCGTTTTTATTGGTCAATACCGCGGCCGACTACCGGGCAATTGGCACACATGCCGGTATTTGCCGGGATACTTCGCGTGTTATCGGGATTACCGTACATCCGAACCCTGAAGCCAAGGTTAGCCGGAGTGGGGCCGTGCTTTCCGGGCCTGCCGGCAATTACACCTATCAATGGCTGTTGGAGGGGTCGCCCATACCCGGAGCAACGGATAAAAGTTACACCGTTACCGAAAACGGCAATTACACCCTTGAATTGACCGATGAAAACGGCTGCCAGGATATATCCTCTACATTTATCATGAATGTCACCGGTGTCGGTGAAATGTATTCGGGCGGATTTATCCGAATCTTTCCCAATCCCGCTAACCGTACAACACATATACAATGGCAAACTGATTTCCGCGGTGAGGTCAGGATAGCATTGATCAATGTGTTGGGTGAAAGAGCCGGCTATTGGAAGGATGATAAAGATGAAGGGTTATTTCAAAAGACTTTGGACCTATCCGCTTTTTCCAAAGGGATCTATTGGTTGGCTGTTGAACAGGATGGCCATCCTATCGCCTATCGCAGGATTATTATCCAGTAAGATGCGTTGCCGATCATTCCGGCTATTCTCCATCAGCCATCAAACGAACACCTCTGAACATGGGTAGTGCTCTTTTTCAGATCCTTTCCCAGATATCCCAAAGAAATCCCTCCATTCCGTCAAATGAATTTTCCCGTTGCGTGATACTCAATTGCGCGGGATTGCTGGGATCCACGTCAATTTCATAGGCAAAAACAAAGTCTCCCTTGCCTTCTAAAAATCCCGTCGACTGACCGAAGCGAAGGTCATTGACCACATATCCCTGATCTGTTTGCTCTACGGTATAGTAATCGTCGGTTAGCTTCAATAAAGTTTGCAACTCCGGATGATCTTTCCAGTGGTCCAGTAATTCGTGTTGCTTGGGGTAGGTGAAAAAGGTGATGGGTCCGGGTTCATCCAGTAAGCTGTAGAACCCTAAATAAGCCCGGTCTTGGGTAATGGCCGTGCATGACCATAGCAGGTTATTAAAAGGCGTTGGTTTGGTCTGGTAACTGATATAGGGAATATTTTGCCCTGCCATAGCCTCTTCGAACCGGTCATTCACTTGCCATTTATTGATCAGGGTTATCATTAAATAACAGGAGCTGATCCCCAGGCCGAAATGATTTAAGCGGCGTCTGAGGGGTTGAGTTCTTCGTGTAAACAGGACGAACACCAGAAACACCAGGAAAGGCAGGGTGTACAGCGGATCGATCACGAATATACTGTGCCAGGCGATCCGGTAGTCGAGCGGCCACAGGAGCTGCGTACCCCAGGTGGTGAAACAATCCAGGACGGCATGGGTAAGGAGACACCAAAACATCAATATGGCCCATGCTTTCCAACCGACCCCCGATCTTTGATGGATCTTATGGATCAACCAACCGGCAGCAGGCGCCAGGATCAAACAAAATAGCAGGGAATGAGAAAACCCCCGGTGAATATCCAGTTGTCCGACCGTGTCGAGAAACTTACCCGGAATAATGTCCAGGTCAGGTATGGTACCGCCCACAGCTCCCCAAACCGGCGCTTTATTGCCGACCTTTTTTCCCAGGATCGCTTCACCAACAGAAGCGCCGAGTACGATCTGGGTAAGGGAGTCCATAATCCCGGAACTTTACCGGCAAAGGTTGATTGGACGATTAAGGATTAGAATGGCAGATCATCGGTCTCGTCTGTTTCGGGAGGTAATTGACTTTCGTCCGGCATCGGAGCCGCGTCAATACCTTCGGCGACGAGTTTTTCGATACGCCAGGCTTCGAGGTTGTTGAAATAATTTACCTGGCCGTCTTTTTCCCATTTTCTGCCCCGGATATTGAAGGTTACCTTTAGTTCGTCATTCACATTCAGGTTGTCGAGCAGGTTACATCGGTCCTGTGTTAACTGGAATTTGATGGTATCGGTAAAAACCCTGTCATTAACCTGTTCCTCCTTTTCCACAACGAATTCACGTTTCCGGAAGGAGTCGTTAACCTGGACGGTATCGTATTTTTCGAGCAGCTTGCCGCTTAATTCAAAACTCATGGTTGTCTGTTTTAAGGAATTTATGATGGTATCTTACAAAAATAGGAAAACACCCTTGCAATCGGCATTAATATAAATAACTAATTCGCTATAGCCGGTAGAAATAAAAATTTACATTAATGAAGAACGTTGAATGAGGAAGGCTGAATGATGAATTCTTCATTCCTCATTCAACATTCGAAATTCATAGCTGGATTTATTTAATAGCCGAATATTTCAGCAAACATTTATCCGGACACAATTATTAGCGAAATTTGATGATAGGTTGCCTTCCGGCAAAGCTGCTATGGATCATTTTTTCGAAAATATGGCCGAGGAAAATGTGGAATTCCAATATGCCTGGTCCCTGATCAACAATACCGGGCATTCCGTGTTTTTAACCGGTAAGGCCGGCACGGGAAAATCCACCTTTCTAAAATACCTGTATGAGAAAGTAGCAAAAAAAAAGATCATCGCCGCACCGACCGGCATTGCCGCTATCCAGGTGCATGGTACAACCGTTCATTCCTTGTTTCAGCTACCCCTAGGCCCGCTGTTACCAGGTGATGAGCGGATCAGGCAGCAAAAATTCCGGAAAAAAAAGAAAACGCTTCTTCAAAAAACCGAGCTGATCATTATCGATGAAGTGTCCATGCTCCGGGCAGATACGATGGATGCGATCGACCTGGTATTGAGGCTGGTTTGTGAGGATCAGCGGCCTTTCGCCGGAAAACAATTGCTACTGGTGGGTGATCTGTTCCAACTGGAGCCGGTAGTTAGCGCGGCCGATGTTTCGGTATTGCAGGATTTTTATCCCAATCCGTACTTTTTCAGCGCCATTGTTTTCCAAAAGCTTGACCTGGTCAATATTGAACTGGAGCAGGTTTACCGCCAGCATGATGAATCTTTTATCCGTCTGCTCAATCAATTCCGAAGCAACCATGTCGACTGGGATGACCTGGAACAGCTCAATGACCGGTATGATCCTGCCTTCGAACCACCGGATGATAGTTTTTACATCACCCTATCCGGCAAAAGAGTGCTGGCAGATATGACCAACAAGAAAAAACTGGATCAGTTACCCGGAACCCTCCGGATCTATAAAGGCGTGATCGACGGAGACTTCCCGGTGAAAAACCTGCCGGCCGATATGATCCTGCAGCTTAAGGAAAAAGCCCAGGTTATTTTCGTAAAAAATGACCTTACCCCCGAACGCCGGTGGGTCAATGGTACGGTCGGTATTATCGACCGCCTGGAAGCTGACCGGATCTGGGTGCGCTTGCGCAATGATAAAGTCCATGAGATCAGCCGGGAAGATTGGGAACATGTGAAATACGAGTATGACAGCAAGAAAAGAAGGATTACGGAAGAAGTGGTGGGTGTATACCGTCAATTTCCCCTGAAGCTGGCCTGGTCCATCACTATCCACAAAAGCCAGGGGCTTACCTTCGACCGGGTGATCATCGACCTGGGTTCCGGGGCTTTCGCTGCCGGCCAGTTGTATGTAGCCCTCAGCAGATGTACCCATTTCGAAGGTATTAAACTACGGTCGAGGATCAGGCCGCAGGATGTGATCATCAGGGAGGAAGTGGTGGAATTCTACGAGAACAATAATAATATCCGGATGATCGAAAGGCTGTTAAGATCGGATAACTAGCCGGATGGCCAATAGATAAATTTGCAGAATTGCGTCAGAACTGCGTCAAAATAACGGCAAAATTTGGTCAAAATTGACGCAAAATTGCTTTTTATAGTGGATGGGTCAGTTTTCTTCCGTAACAGCGATCTTGGTAATAACATTACCCGCTGAGATCTGGTCGATAACGTCCAGCCCATTGACGACTTTACCAAAAACCGTATGATTCCGGTCCAGGTGCTGGGTGTTTTGCCGGTTGTGGCAGATAAAGAATTGCGATCCGCCCGTATTCCTGCCGGCGTGGGCCATGGATAACACCCCCCGGTCGTGGTATTGGTTGTCGCCATCCAGCTCGCAATCGATGGTATAACCGGGGCCTCCGGTACCGGTTCCGTTTGGACATCCGCCCTGGATCACAAAATCCGGGATCACCCGGTGAAAGGTCAGGCCGTCATAAAATCCTGACTTTGCGAGCTTGATAAAATTCTCTACGGTTTTAGGGGCGTCCTTGTCAAAGAACTCCACCTTCATATCCCCTTTTTCGGTATGTATGGTCGCTGAACGCATTATTCTTCGATTTTCAATAATTCGACTTCAAAGATCAAAGCCATGTTCGGTTTGATGACACCGTTGGGCCTTGGATTTTGACCATAAGCCAATTCCGTCGGAATAAAGAGCCTCCATTTGGAACCGACCGGCATCAATTGCAGGGCTTCTGTCCATCCTTTGATCACGCCATTGACGGGAAAAGTAGCCGGCTCCCCTCGGTCAACGGAGCTATCGAATACTGTTCCATCGATCAGTGTGCCATGATAATGGGTGGTTACTTTATCGGTATCTTTGGGTTTCGGGCCGCTGCCTTCCTTGATCACCTCATATTGCAAGCCGCTTTCCAGGGTAATAACCCCGTCTTTCTTTTTGTTCTCCGCCAAAAACTCCTGGCCTTCTTTCAGGTGTTTGTCCAGATCCTTGGTCCGTAGCGATTGGAAATATTCTGACAGGAATTTAACCGCTTCTTCTTCATTCATTTTCGCTTCACTATCGGTGATCGATTCGGCGACTCCTTTGGCCAAAATAGCCGGATCGATTTCATCCAGGCCTTGTTTTTTCAGGTTGCTGCCGATATTCACCCCCAGGGCATACGACAATTTCTGGTCTTCATTATCCAGGTCGACTTCCATATCGGCCATGTTGGTGGGCGCGTTATTACAAGCCGCCAGGCAGAAGGCTAAAGCAATAGCAAGATATTTTGACATAGAGCGCATTTTAATTTGAAAATGCTAAACTACATTTTTTTGTTGAGAAGAAAGTCAAGAACAGCAGCATTGTTTACGGGTGCTGGAACAGGCCCGGACCTGCAAGGCTTACAGGAAGAATCAAAGATCTCTCTTATGGATGATGAGGCCTGACAGGGCGATAAACAAGATGGCATAACCCCAGGCCAGGGAAACGGTGCCTAATTCGATGGAAGCATTTGCCCCGGTCAGGTTATAAGGGAATTGGATCAGCCCATTGATCACTTCCAAAGGTAAATAGGGTTCCAAATGTTCGGGCAAAATAACAGATATGATGAATTCGATCACATAATATAAGATCAGCAAACCGATCGCCAGGCCGGTTTTACGGATCAAAACACCGATCAGCATAGTAAATGACAGGTAGGCGACAAGTTCCGTAATATAGATCCCGATATATTCGAGTTTTTGGATCATTGTGCCGGGGCTGGGATCGGGCGAATTGATCATACCCAGGATCAAACCCATCACCAACAGGAAAATACCGGAACAAACACTTAGGAGCAGGATATTGAATAGCTTGGCCCACAAGAAATCCATCCGGCTCCAGCCATTGATGATATTCTGGCGGATGGTTTTAAATTCGAATTCATTACAGACCAGGATCAATATGATGATGGCCAGAAAGATCTTGAACCACCCCGCAACATAAGCCAGGTTATGCCAGATATCCGGAAAATTATAGATCGGAATGGTACTGGCATCTACCGGAAGCTGCAGGTCGCCGGACATTTTGTTGATAAAAGTTTGCAAACCATAGATCACGATACCCAAAAAGAGCAGGTATAAACCGGTGAGCACCAGTACGGCCCGGTTAGGCAGGATCTTTAACAGTTCAGCTCTGATGATCGTCATGATTGGAGAAGTGCCAGAAATTGTTTTTCCAGGTTGTTTTTCATGGTACTTAAATGGGAAACCACAATTTCCCGTTGAAATAAATAATGGTTAAGGTCCGTGCAATTGAGGTGGTCCGTTCCGCTGACCAACCAAAAATCACCGTCCCGGGAGATCGATCCCGCTTCCGGGTAATCTTCCAAAGCTTTTTGCAAAGCATTCATATCTTTGGCCGCCACCCGGATGCTTTTTCCTTCGCGAAGCATATCGTCGACCCTGCCATCATAAACTTTGGAACCGTTTTGTAAAACAGCTACATGGGTACATACTTTTTCCACCTCATCCAGCAAATGGCTGGCCAGGATAATAGTCGTGCCTTTGGAGGCGACCTTTTTGATCAGCTCCCTGGTCCAGGCAATACCCTGCGGGTCTAATCCGTTGGTGGGCTCATCGAGGATAAGGACTTTGGGATCACCCAACAAAGCGCCGGCAATGGCCAGTCGCTGTTTCATACCCAGGGAGTAATTTTTGAACGGATCGTTTTTCCGGTCGATCAGCTCCACCATGGTCAGCACTTCATCGATCGACCCTTCCGGGATCCCTTTGATCGAAGCGATGATCTGCAGGTTTTTTAACGCACTCAGGTAAGGATAGAATACGGGTGTTTCCAGGATGGCTCCGATCTTTTTCCGATCATGATGCGTGGGCTGTTCTCCAAACCAGGAAAAGTTTCCACTATCGGGATGGATCACCTGCAATAAAATTCCTAGGGTGGTGGTTTTCCCGCTGCCATTGGGGCCTAAAATACCATAAACGCTACCGGCAGGAACGTTAAATGACAGCTCACGTACGGCATGGACCGAGCCAAATCGCTTGGATAATTGATCAATCTGTAATACGGTTGCCAGGGACATGAAGCGGGGTTCTTATTCCGGGCCCCAATATAGTTAATCCTAAAGGGAAAACCCGGGAATTAACAATGTTTAACACAAAGCAGACAAACTTTTATCAGGCCTTAACCGCCATCGTCATCTCTCTTTTTCCTGGCGGACCCGGCAAGGAAAAAACATCAAAACCGATACTTTTTAAACGCCTCTTGATGATGCCCTTGGCACAATAGCTCACCCAGATCCCCTGCCTGGCCATAACCCGGTAGATCTTTTCCAGGACCTTGGTTTCCCAAAGCTCCGGTTGTTTTTCCGGGGCAAAAGCATCAAAATAGACCAGGTCAAACGACCCGTCAAGACGATAACTGACGAGGTCAGCACGGATCTTATGCAAGATAAACTGGGGGCTCATGCTAACCGGCTGATCCCAGGGCGCCGAATGCAGGGCTATAAATAGTTGCCGGTCGCCGCCTTCCAGTTGATCCGGGTAATTCAACTGGGATGCTTCATCCACTGGAATGGGGAAGGCTTCGAGGGTGGTATAATGCAACGTTCTCCCATTGACAAGCGATTGCAGCAAGCTAAGGTAGGCATTTAGCCCGGTGCCAAAACCCACTTCCAGGATATTAACGGCCGGCTTTTTAATGTTTTCCAGCCCGTTTTTAATAAAAACATGCGCCGATTCACTGATCGCTCCATGTGTGGAATGATAATGCTCGTCCAGCTCGGGGACATAGAAAGTATGGGAGCCGTCCCGGCTGCTGATCAGTTGTTTTTGCATCGATCCGTATTCAACATTTCACAACTGCTGCACTTTTACCCCGGCCCTGCCTTTCACGCCAATAATGCTATGAATGCCGTCGGGCCGGATCACGATAGCATGCGGATTGAGCCGGAATTCACCCAGTTCGATCGCTACTTTTTCTCCCAGCTTTCCTTTGGCCAGTGCTTCTTTTATCCGCATGGGGATCTCTTCAACCTTAGCCTGTAAGGGAAGATGGATCTCCTGCCTTATCAAATCCCTGAATTCATCATGGAAAAGCCAGTCAGCCGTGGCGAGCAACATTTCCTGGGTTTGCAGGTCGAAATCCATAGATGAAACATATAAAGCATAGGTAGACGTATCGAATTCCGGAACACCCCTGAGGTAAACTTTGGCTTCCAGGTCGCCGGTCAGATCGAGTTCAATAGCAACCGCATCTCCGGCTCCGAAAACATTGGCCTGCTTCACACTGACTTTGTGGTCGGCAATGGTGACGGATAAACCCAACAAGCTGTCTTTGATCACCTGGTTGATATCGTCATAAGGGAAGATCCCTGAAATTTTCAGGTCGAAATGGGACACATGATCCTTATTGCGGCTGATATCGGGTAGCAGAAGCGGGTCAATTTCCGGCTTATCATTGGCAACCGCCGTTTCCAGGTAAGCCAGTATTCCGGCAGTAAGATATATATATCGGGAAGTGGACCGGATCTCTGTCATCGATAATTCCACCGGTTTACTGAGCAGCCATACATTTCTAAACTGCCGGTTGATCAGGATAGGCTTTTGAATTTCCCGCCATACTTCCAGCAGGGATTTTTTGACATTGACATGTTCTTTGGCGGCCTTATCCATTTCTTCCAGCATAAAGGCTTCCTGGGCAAGGATGGCCCTTTCCGCAATGTTCTTCAGCGAGATCTCAACGAATGCGATCTTTACCGTGGGTTCTTTCACCCAGGTAATGCGTTCCAATTTGGTAGCGGTCAGCAAGTCCCCATCCGGGCTGATGCTTAAGCGGCTTTTGAACAGCAGGTTCACGGAAAAGTAAATATCCTTTTGCTTGTTGATCTTGATGCCCAGCACCTTTTTATCCACCTTTCCTTCCGCCCATACCTTCAGGGGTGCCAGGATAGAGGCTTCATTGCCGTTCATATCGATCTCTATATCGGCTCTTTTGGAAATACGCAGCTTGATATTGTCCTGATTATTGTTATCAAAACTCTCGTCCCGATAGATCATCGACGGCAAAGCTTCATTGATCTTTTCCTGCAATTGGGGTATGTCAAAAACAACGGGAATATTTAAATAAGACAGTTGTTGCTCCGGCAGCGGCTGAAAGTCTCCGGTTTGAAAGGAAGGTGTTTGGGGAGTCTGGCAAGCGATCCAACATACGGACAGCCATCCCCCGATCACCAGGGTGAACATGGATGCTAATACCGGATTGCTATGTATCTTAAAGTGAGGGATAATATTTCCGTATTAGGTGGCCATTAAAGCCGAGTAGCGTTTGATATCTATTTCCCGGTCCAGGGAATTTCGTTGGCCGTTTAAAAATGCTGTGAACTGGGAGGCGAAAAAGGGGGCCAGCATAATGCCTTTTGTTCCCATTCCGTTAAATATACCTAATTCTTTGATCTCCGGATGAATGCCGATCAGGGGTCTCCGGTCGGTTACCGTGGGCCTGATACCTGCCTGGTGATCGACGATCTGAAAAGGTATCCGGATGATCTTCCGAAGCTTTTCTTCCAGTTCTGCTTTACCCTGGGGGCTAGGGTGTTCCGTCAGGTCATCCCATTCGTAGGTCGATCCGACTTTATACAGCTCCTTGCCCAGCGGCATGATAAAGATCCTTTTGCGCACGATATTTTTCAGATCCAACCCCTCGACCCGGATGGTCAGGGTTTCTCCCTTGGCTAATTTGAAAGGTAAATATCCGAACCATGGATTTTTTACCGCCTGGTAGCCTTCACAAAAGATCAACCGGGAGGCTTTGATGTTTTGCCAGCTTACCTCCTGCTTCCCCAGCCTGATATCCCGGTAATCCAGGGCTGCTTTGGTCAGCGATCCTCTCTCCTGCAAATATCCGGCAAAGGCATCCAGCAGCTTTCGGATGTTCACAAAGCCCGCCTGGAGCACTTTGCCGAATCCTTCGCTGGCATGTAACGGGATACTATCCGGTTGGGAAAGTACCTTGGGGTGAATGAAAGGCGACAGCTCCGGTTCCATTGCTTTTGCTTCCCAGTAGGCTTTTTCACTTTCGGTGGTTATGATCTTCAGGATCGGACAGGGATGGTAGCAATCGATCTTTAATACCGATCCGAGCTCCCGGTAAAATGATCCGGCAAATGACAACAACTCACCGGCCCTCCAGGAAGTGGTCAACCGTTTTAAAACCACAGGATTAAAGATCCCGGCAGCTACTTTCGAGGCGCCGGATCCCGACGGATCATCCACTACCATGATCTTTTTACCCGATTGTAATAGCGACCATGCCAGTGTTGATCCGGCTATCCCTTGTCCGATAATGATGAAATCATACTTCATCTCGCCATTCATATCAGCCTGTAACGTCCAACTAAAACAAAAAAGGCATTATTCCGTTTAAAAGAAAACCCCTCATGCCTGGAAGTCCGGGCTGTTTTATATGTGGTATAATTTTTGTAAATTTCCTTATATTCGTTTAATAATGGTAAAGGTACCAACCTGGAAATAGCGGTTGTCAAATCCCGGTATTTTTGGATCTTCAGGTACCTGTTAATGATTAACTGTTTGATATGAAAGCCTTGGCCCTATTCTTATCCGGCTGTATTTTCTTGTTGTTCAGTTCTTATACGCCGGTTGATCAGATCAAGAAGAATGAAGTTTTAGTAAAGGTTATCCTCCAGAAGGTAAGGACCGGTCATTTCGAATCCAAAGAGATCAATGATCAATTCTCCAAGGATGCCTATGATCTGTACCTGGAAAGGCTCGATCTGAATAAACGGTTTCTGATCCGGGAAGACATTGAACAATTGTCAAACTACAAAACCAGGATCGATGACGAGCTTCAGGCCGGTAGCTTCCGTTTTTTTGAGCTATCTGTCGAAATTATCAACAAACGGATCAAGAATGCGGAAGCCATTTATAAGGAGATCCTGGATAAGCCATTTGATTTCACCAAGGAAGAAGACCTGGAACTAGATCCGGATAAACGGGACTTTGCCGCCAACGAAACCGTGTTGAAAGAGCAATGGCGCAAATATCTTAAATATCAAACCATGACCCGGCTCCATGAAAAGCTTAAGTTACAGGAAGAGGCCATCGAAAAAAACGATACCTCTGTAAAGATCAAAACGATGGAAGAGCTGGAGGTCAGCATCCGCGAAAAAGTCCGCAAAAACCATGAAGACTGGTTCAACCGCCTGTATAAGCTGGATAACGACGACCGGATGTCTTATTATCTGAATGCCGTAACCAGTGTTTATGATCCCCACACCGTGTTTTTCCCGCCAAGGGATAAAGAGAATTTCGATATCGCCATGTCCGGAAAACTGGAAGGTATCGGTGCACGGCTAACGGAAAAAGGAGGGTATGTAAAAGTACAGCGGATCGTTATCGGCAGCGCCGCTTACCGTCAGGGGCAATTGGAGGCCGGTGACCTCATCCTGAAAGTAGCCCAGGGCGACAAGGAGCCGGTAGATGTCGTTGACATGCGGATTGAAAATGTGGTCAAGCTGATCCGGGGTAAAAAAGGAACGGAGGTCAGGCTAACGGTTAAAAAGGTCGACGGTGCAACGATGGTCATCCCGATCATCAGGGATATTGTTAACCTGGAAGAAACCTATGCCAAATCCGTGCTGCTGAAGAAAACCGGTCAGGAAAGAACGATCGGCTACATCGATCTCCCGAAATTCTATGCCGATTTCAACAAAACCAACGGCAGGAATTGTTCGGAAGATGTCAAACGGGAGCTGATGAAGTTAAACGAGGAAAATGTCGACGGGATCATCCTCGACCTGCGTGATAATGGCGGAGGATCGCTGAATGATGTGGTAAAAATGGCCGGCTTGTTCATTAAACAAGGACCTATTGTTCAAATTAAATCCAAAAAAGGAGCGCCTTATATCCTGAAAGACGATGATCCCGATATACAATATGGCGGGCCGTTGGTTGTGCTGGTCAACAGTTTCAGCGCCTCTGCATCCGAGATCCTGGCAGCAGCGATGCAGGATTATCACCGGGCGGTGATTGTCGGTAGCGCTAATACATTTGGAAAGGGTACCGTTCAGCGAATGTTTAACCTGGATACCTATTTGTCCAGCGAACAGATCGGCCTGAAACCATTAGGGGCCATTAAGCTGACCACTCAGAAATTCTACAGGATCGATGGGCGCACGACTCAAATGAAAGGTATGGTCCCGGATATCATTCTGCCCGATAATTACAGCTACATAGAGGTCGGTGAAAAGGAACATGATTATGTGATCGCCTGGGATGAGATCGAACCGGTCGCCTATGATGACTGGAAGCAATCATCGGTCCCTATGGACCGGATCTATCAGAATAGTAAGGATCGTGTCGCGCAAAATCCAACCTTCAAGCTGATCAACGAAAACGCGCTTCGGATGAAGAGGCAACGCGATAAAACTTTGTATACACTGAATCTTGAACAGTTTAAGGCCGAACAAAAACGGAGAAGCGAAGAGGGCAAGAAATACAAGGATATTCAAAAAGAGATCAAAGACCTGGAGATAAGCTCTTTAGCTACTGATATACCGGATATCAATTCCGATTCGACAAAGATGAAGCGGACGGAAAAATGGCACAAAAGCCTGAAAAAGGATGTTTATCTCGATGAGGCCATTGCGATCATCTCTGATATGATGTAGGACAAGCAGGCGGTCGAAACCTAATTCCCGGAGATCATAATTTTTCGATAAGCTGAACCGGCTTTGGTTTGCAGGTGAAGCAGGTATATTCCTTCCGGCAGGCCGGCTGTGAAAACGATCCATTGTTGCTGGCCTTGAGGCTGACGTAAGCTCCTCACCACTTGTCCCATTGGGTTGATCAAATTCGCAAGTAGCGGCTCCAGCCTTTGTTGCCCCAAATCAAGGACAAAATTGTTTTTCGCAGGATTGGGATAAACCTGCCAGACGCTTAATGCGGGGAGCGTTCCGGCTTGCGTTCCGGTGGCAGGCATACTGTCCATATAACTTACCGTCAGGATATGCTCATTGCCCTGCACCCTATTGGTACGGATATTTAGTATCGGTTGGCCATAACCTTTGGCAAGCCACTTGTATTCCGTGATCAGGGGATGAGGAACGGTAAATCCCGTACTGATGGCATCGATATATACCGTGTCGGTGGCGTCCAATGTTGTTTTTACCCGGATCACATCGAAGGTGCCAAAGGGTGTTTCAAGCGTTCCCCAGCCGTCGACCGTATTGATCCTTTTCCGGTTTTGTCCGAAAGAACCCAGCCCGGCTATGGTATGGAAAAAAAAGGCCGTGGCAGAATCCACATTACCCATGGTCATAGGAAATACATAAACCGAATCGATATCTTCATACCTGATGGAGGAGGGTATATTATTGATCTTGGCGCCGATGCCGACCTCTTTGAAAACACCGGTTTCGTTCCGGTAATATAAATAGGCGTCCTTAACCTGGAATTGAGAAACATCGATCGGTGATTCCACGGCCAGGGCATAGGAAGCCTTATGTTCCGGATACATGATCTCGTTATTAAAGTATAACTGGTAGCCGACCGGCGTGGCGCTTACATTTTTAAAAGTGTCCATTCTTTCCTGGACTTCGCTGAGGTTCTTATAGTCCCAGGAAAAATTTGTTCCGGTGGCAGGTACGGTCATTCCCGTAGTATCCGCCTCGATTATCCGGTAGATGTCATCGACACGCGGCATATCGTTATGATCGATGGTGATTTGGGCCAGTAAACTTTGTGTAGATAACAATAACAAGTAGAGATATTGGTAGTGTTTCATCCGAATATGATTTAGTCTACAAAAGCGATGACTCAAATACAGACTATTGGAAAAATACTTTTGGTTCAAAATTAAGGCCCTTTTCCCGGTAACACAATTCATTTATGTTAAGAAGTGTGAATTGACAGAAAAGTTGGCAGGATTCGCAACTTCTATTGGCCGAACATGCTCAGGATATTAGTTTGAATTATGGTTTGGTTAATTTATTTTCTTTTTTTTGTTTAGCAGCGGACTTTTGCTTAACAGTTCTTCTTAATTTTCTCGCCTTTTTCTTTTTTTGCTTGAAATAATCACTCAGTGCTGTTTCTTCCTCTTTTGTGAGGCCTTCCTGCCCACCTATTAAGTCTACTTCGAATTCTTTTTTCTTTTTTCTCATCTTGCAATATTTAAAAGTATTTTTCTATCAATTTAAGGGCTGCTTTCGATTCTATGATCATTAAGCGACCCCCAAAATGAAATGCTCCTAATGTTTCGATATAATGATTAATCAATTGAGATTTTGAAATAAATGCGACATTACCCAGATGTCCTCTCTGAAACGAAATTTTACAAGCAAAAGCCACCAGGTTTCCTGCTACCCCGGAATATACTTTTGAATTTCCTTTGTTAATCGGTAGGGAATATATCACCAGTTACAACATTCTCAATAGAGTTAGTCAGCTTATCGATTTCGAATTCTAAACCCCGCAATCTCTTTGATTTTATATCACCAACGGTAATACTAATTTACGAGAAATAGGCTGAATCGTTATACGTTGTACTGATTTTTACAATTATAATCGCTGAATTACAGGAATTATATCATATAAAGGTATTTTTGGACAAAACAATCAACCATGGAATATAGAAGACTTAGGCGTTCGGGCCTTCAGGTCAGCGCCTTATCCTTTGGTTCGTGGCTCACCTTCGGCCAGCAGATCAAGGACCAAACAGCGGAAAAGCTCATGATAACGGCATATGACGCCGGCATCAATTTTTTCGATAATGCGGAAGGATATGCCAGGGGGCGATCGGAAAAAGTAATGGGCAAAATCTTGAAAAAGTGTGGCTGGCCGAGGGATACCTTTGTTGTATCCAGCAAAGTGTATTGGGGAGGGGAACTGCCCAATCAAACCGGGTTGAGCTTAAAGCATGTGGTAGAGGCCTGTCGTGCAGCCCTCAAGCGGCTCCAGGTCGATTACCTGGATCTGTACTTTTGCCACCGCCCGGATCAGCATACGCCTATTGAGGAAACCGTGAGAGCCATGCATAACCTCATCTGCCAGGGTAAAGTTCTGTATTGGGGAACTTCCGAATGGAGCGCCCAGCAGATCATGGAAGCCTATGGTATTGCACGCGAATATCACCTCACCCCTCCAACCATGGAACAGCCACAATATAACATGTTCCACCGCGAAAGAGTGGAAGTCGAATATCACCGCCTTTACCGGGAGATCGGACTCGGTACAACGATCTGGTCTCCGCTGGCCTCGGGATTGCTGACCGGTAAGTATAATGATGGCGTTCCTTCCGGTACCCGCCTGGAGTTGGAGGGGCTGGATTGGTTGAAAGAAAAAGTGTTGGGTGACCGGCAAAAGCTGGAGAAAGTCAAAAAGCTGGCCCAATTCGCCAAACAAACCGGCACTTCCCTATCCTTACTGGCCCTGGCCTGGTGTCTCAAGAACCGGGATGTCAGCACAGTTATCACCGGAGCGACAAAATTAAAGCACCTGAAAGAGAACCTGGGCGCTATTGATGTGGCGGCCTCGCTTTCGGATAATGACCTGGAAACGATCGATCAGATCCTGGACAATAAACCTCAACTTCCAAGGTTTTAACAATAATGCCAGGCCTAAGAGCAACCTGGCGCTGATGGAATTCCGGTATATATGTTTCCCTTGAACGATAAATTCCTCAAGATGGCAGCCATATACAGTTGCCTGCTATTCACTTTTGGCTGCATGGTACCCAAGCAGGTGAATGTTTTGCTGCCGGCGGAGTTCACGGTTCGTGAACCGATAAAAAAGCTAGCCCTGGGCGCCAGAACCCGGTCATCCGGGAATGAGTGGAATAGCTGGAATGGCCTTTTCGGTTCGAATGACTGGACCGATCAATACGGGATCAAAGAGGCTATCAAAGGCTTGCAGGGGGCGCTCGACAAAACGCCCAGGTTCGAAGCCGTGCTGTTGGATAGCAGTTTCGGGGAGGCCCGGCGACAATCTTTTCCGGAACCGATCCGCTGGAATGTGGTGGAACATATCTGCCGGGAAAACGGAGCGCAGGCGCTGATCGTCCTGGAAATATTCGATGTGGATACCCGGACCATCCGCCGGACGCGGGAGGTATTGGCAACAGATTTTGAAGGCAACCCGATAACGGTACCCGAATTAGAGCTCGAAGAATTTGTAACAGTATCCATCGGCTGGAGAATGTATGATCCGGCTCAAAAAGAGATCGCCGACGAAGTGATCCTGCTGGATGAGGAAAGCTTCCTGGGAAAAGGATACCGGGAAACAGAGGCCAGGTATAATCTCCCGGATCCATCGGAAATGGTTCGCAGAACTGCCTATGAAGGAGGGTTGAGCTATGGCGGCAGGATATCTCCTACCTGGGCCACCGTTAAGCGTCGTTATTACGGGAAGCATAAGGAAGAACAAATGATGGAAATTGCCGGAATGCAGGCCGAAGCCGGAAACTGGAAGGATGCCGCCCAAAAGTGGAAAAAGATCATTTATTCCACCGAAGATCAGACACTGGCCGGAAAAGCCGCCTATAACATGGCTGTGGCCAGTGAAATCGAAGGAAGCCTGGAGGCCGCAAAAGCATGGGCCGAAAAGTCCAAAGATGAATTCCGGAACAAGAAAGCGAGATCCTACCTGGAGGTGCTGGAACAGCGGATAAAAGATGAAGCCCTTATTCGTAAACAACTACCGGAAGGGCAGTAGTGAGAGTGGAGAGTGAGAGTGAGGAACTCTCAAAACTCACTCTCCACTCTCACTCTGAATTTGACAAGTGCACTGTTTTTTCTTATATTTGTAAGGAGACCCCCCTTATTTAAACCATAGTTCTCATGACCAGGCAACTTATTTCAGCAATTTGCATTTGCTTTTTGCTGGCCGCAACATTTCCGGTTTGGGGTCAAAACGCACCAAAGTCCAAGTTTCAGAATCCTTTTTCTTTGTATAATCAAAACCCGATGACTGTTACCTACAGCAATGGCGTTATGGGTTACTGGGGAGACCTGGCGGATTTTGGCCTCGAGACAAGATTCCTGAGGCCGGCCGTTTCCGCTGCCTGGAATTATTACCTCAGGCCGAGGATCTCAACCCGTGTGGAATTGACGGTAGGGACCATTTATTCCAATGACGTCATCTCGAGATATGATACCCATCGGGCCAGAAATCTTCATTTCCGATCCCGGATTTACGAAGCCAGTATTTCTGCGGTATACGAGATCTTTAAGAATCCGAATTTATCGACCAGCTATTATTATAAGATGGGAACTTTCTGCTCTCCCTATTTTCATATCGGGGCATCCGTATTTCACTTCAATCCGAAAGCGGAACTGAATGGCACCTGGGTTGACCTTCAACCCCTGGGTACCGAGGGGCAATATATACAGTCGACCAACCAATCCGGTGAAGTGTTGGAAAGCAAATATCCGGAACCCTATAAATTGTGGCAGATATCCGTACCCTTTGGCTTTGGCATCAAATTTTTCTGCTCCAAACTGCTAACCCTGGGCGTGGAAACGAATATCCGGAAAACCTTTACGGATTACCTGGATGATGTCAGCACGGTATATCCGGATTTTACCGAACTGGCTCAAACACCCAATGGAAGGAGAGCGGTAACCATGTCAGACCGGGTGGACAGTTCCATTCGTGATGATGTGCAGGGAGTGGGTGCGCCCAGAGGTAATCCCAAGTACAAGGATTATTACCATACCTTGATGATCCGGGCGACCTACTTCATCAATTGGAAATCTACCAGCAAATAGGAACGTTGAAGATCCTGGTTCACCAGGCCTGAATAAGACCCCGAATACTATCCTTTCTACCTCTTTCTACCTCGTTGAAGATAAGACCGTCTTCATCCCTTCACGGGAATATTTGATCCTTATTTAGGAACAATTCGGCACTAATTGTTATCAAAGATCACATGTATACGTTAAAATACTTGACTGATATATGGTTGTTGAACGATATTCCTTTGATAAAACCTAAAGCCAATAAAATTTCCGGAAGATCAAAGCGGTATCCCGGATGGATGCCATAAAGATGCAATGTTAAATCCATTTTAAAGTGGTAAGGAGTGGACTTAGGTTCGCTCCTTTTTTCTTCGGCGAGGTTGAACAGGTAAGTACAATTATGTTATCTTTAGTTGCAGCCCATTATATCAAAGTATCCATACTCCTTCACCGATCATGTTAAAATACTTTGTCGATCTGTTTAAAAAGGGCGGTCCCGACGGTCCGAAGAACACAAACATCAAGATCATGCACCATATCAACCGTTTGGCTATTGTGCTATTCCTGGTGGGGGTGATCCTTTTGATCATTAAATTGTTACGGTGAACGGAGGTTGTCTCAAAAGCGGGTGAATTTCTGCTAAAACTGAAAAATTGATCTTCCGAGACAACCTCCCACCGGTCTACGCATACTGTTTATCCTTAGTCCTGTTTCATCATTTTTCGATACAAAGACTGATCACTGGTTCTCAATAAACAGATATAAACCCCTTTGGGCAAATGGGCGGTAGCATATTCGAATCGATAGTTTCCGGCTTCATAACTAACCTGTTCCACCAACCGATCGACAACGATTCCCGACAAATTATAGATCGTCAATGAAACCTGGTCTTGTTGATGCAGGCTGAACGAGATATTAAAATGATCTGTGAACGGGTTAGGATAACAATTAAAGCTGGTCTCCGCCGGTATAGCCAGATTTTCATGAAATTCCTCATCAACCCATTCCCTTTCGCTTACCGCTTCGCTATTGGCAACCGGATCTTCATCTGCAGCAGCAGGCTTCCGGGCAGCCTCTTTATCTTCGGTGATCGGATCCGGAGGTTGAACAGGTCCGGGCAAACGACAGGCAATTATCTCCGCATGAAAATCCGAGCCGGCTTCCGCATGAAATCCGTCCTTTAAAGTGATCTCCTCGCAAGCCGTGAAATC
Source organism: Chitinophagales bacterium (assembly GCA_028278085.1). Lineage (GTDB taxonomy): Bacteria > Bacteroidota > Bacteroidia > Chitinophagales > JANQFB01 > JANQFB01. Next base: position 13,672 of record JANQFB010000243.1, on the reverse strand, counting down.
GAGGGTAGAACCATTTTCCACCACCGTATACCTTTCACCTGTTCCGTTCATGGGCACTTCTCCCGTTTTATAGGCCAGGATCGATGCAGTGATCGTTTTACTGGCAAAGTAGGAAAGGTTTTCACCGCTATACCAACGGCTTCTGCTGAAACCTTTATGCGGTGCATCGAACCAGATCGGCGTGCAATCGACATCCATATTCCGCAGATCGATATCGATGCGGTGAGGCGCTTTTTGCGTTCCGCCGAAATAAGCGTTCTTCCGGACACCCGTTTTTTTCTTGTTGGTATTGAAATCCATATCCCGCCTGATGGCATAGGCATGATCCCCTGCCCGGGCATATAAACCGAATTCTTCAAAGATCAATTCGGCGGGAAAGCTCACATTTTTGTCCACAAATTCGTCCAGGGATAGGAATTCCCGGTGCCTTCCGGCCCCATTGTTCTTGTGGTTAATATGGGTGTACAGACCCAATTCCATCTTATTGCGGTGCAAGCTCCAACGCCAGCCTAACCTGACACTCCAGCGCCCTCCCCAATAGGCCGGCAAGGTCGAAATAAACAGCACTTTGTTCCAGTCGGCCGTGTCATTGCCGAAAGCGCTCAGATCATAGTCGGCATTGTTGTCGAATTCAATATCCGCTTTCAACACACGATATATATTACCGACCGGCTCTTTCATTTTATGCTTGAATGACGTAGAGGGTTTCGACCTTCGTTTGTTAGCTTTTATATGAAGGTCGATATCTGCCAAATGCTTATTGCATTGAGCATCGGATTCATAAGAGTTGCTGCATATGATAACAAGTATGGCCAGCAACAACCCTGATCGTTTAATTTTTTTCATGATCCTGGAATTTAATAACATGACGAATTCATTAAAGCGATTCTATTGTTCCAGTTGTGCTTTCAACCCATCGATCTCTTTTTGTTGCTCGATCATGTACAAGGTCAGCTCTTCCACCTTCTGCAAAAGTAATTTATTGAGCTCTCCCAGCCCGATCCCATCCGCTTCGACGGTTTCGGCTGAAGGTATATCCGGCAGATGATGATGTTCGTCGATATAAGCGGCTACTTCCGGTAAAGGTCTCAGATAGTAGTCTTCGTCGAATACATAATCGGGGAAGCTGGTCATGTTTACTTTTACCTCCTGTGCCGTGATCAATCCGTTAACGGAGAATTTCCGGACAGTGCCTCCGGTGATGGTTACCATATCCACAACGCCTTCTTCTTTAATAACCAGGCGCCCGCCGCCCAGATAATGGGCATTAGTGGTTGCCTGGATAGACCATACCTTGCCGCCGCTGGAGTGTGATGCATCGATCCACAATGGTGTGCCCCAATTCTCCCCGGATTTTAAATGCAATCCGGCAAATGGATTTTTAATACCGATCCCGACCCTTCCTTTGCCGGTGATGGTCACCCGCTCGGTTTTATCGACATTCCCGTTAACAGCGCCGGGTGCCATCGTTTGGAAACGAATGGATCCGTGCCGGGAACTTTGGGCGGAAATGATCACATCTTCCGATTGACCATGTTTTGCACCGATCACCACATCGCCTTTGGTTGCCAGGGAAGAAAAGCACCAGGAACAGGTGGCCACGGATAATTGAAGATTCGCACCTGCCGACGGAGCAGTCACATGGATGGATGGGTTCACGTCATCTGCTACCACCATTTTGACAAATGGAGTGTTCATACCCACACCGACATTGCCATTGGGAAGTATGGTCATCAGTTCTTTATCGCTATTGATGGGCCCGCTGGCAAAGCGGATCGCGCCATTATTGGAATTTTGCGCCGACAGGATCAGGTCGACGGATTTGCCTCCCTTGGGTCCGATAACCACATCACCGGGATTGGCCAATGACGACCAGGCCCCGTTATTCCGGGCCACCGCCAATTGAAGGCTGGCGCCGACCGCCAGGTTCTTCACGAACAGGGAAGAGTTTGTTGCGTCGGCTACGGTTAATTTTCCCGGAGGCGCTGTGGTGCCGATACCCACGAATCCATCACCTCTCACAAATATCCTTGTATTGGAGATCCCGCTGACCTCGTTGCCGATGGTAAAACCACCGCCGCTGGAACTGGTGATATCCCAAATACTGGGTTGGGTGCCGAATCCCAGCTTTGATTGCAAGCGGATAGTCGTATTAATGGCACCGTCGGGAGAAACCAGTACATTCCTGTTGAGGTGTAATTGCTTGGCCGGACTGTTCGTGCCGATACCCACGCTTTTGGTCGTATGTAAAACAGTAGTAGATCCGGTAAGATCTCCCTGTATAACGCCATATTGCGCCTGTAAAGTAAAAGCTGTTCCGGTAATGGACAGCAGTAACATGAAGTAACGCATTTTAGTTTTCATAGGTCTGATTTTTTTGGTTGTGCTTACTGGAGAAAGTAAGCCTAATGCGGTCAAATCTAGGTTAAATCCTAGCTCCTGTGGTACGAGAATTATCAAACCGGACAGATGAAATATTGAACTGTCCGAAAACCGGGATAAATGGGAATGGAAAGGCTCAGGTGAGCATTTTGATCAGGGAATCCTTCTTTTCCCTCGATACATCGAGCACAGCCCCGTCACTCATCACCACTTCGCCGCCCTTGCCTTTGATATATCGAACAATGTGCTTGAGGTTGATGATGTGGGAGCGGTGTATCCTGAAGAAGCCATGCTGGGAGAGCAGCGATTCGTACTCTTTCATGGTTTTACTCACCAATTCTGTTTTGCCGTCTGTTTTAAAAAACCGGGTGTAATTACCTTCGCTCTGGCACCTGGAAATATCGTCGATATGGAAGAGTTGAAAGCCGTCGTTTGTCGGTAGCATGATCTTTTTAGGCATATCGGATTTGGAGCGAAGTGTCTCCAGGAGAAAATGAACCCTTTCGTCCTGTGATTTCAATTCCAATTGCTTGATAGCCTTCTGAACAGCCTTGCTGAGGTCGTCTTTATTGATCGGTTTCAGCAAATAATCGACTGCGGAATATTTAAAGGCTTCAACGGCATATTCCTGGAAGGCAGTAATGAAGATGACCTCAAAACTATTGGATTGGATGCCTTCCAGCACATCAAAGCCGCTTCCGGTGGGCATTTCTACATCGAGAAATACGAGATCCGGATGATGTTTATCGATAGCATGGATGGCATCTTCTACGTTTCCGGCTTCAGCAACAACGGTAATATCAGGGCTTATCTTTTTGAGCAGTGAACTCAATATGTCACGGCCGCTGCTTTCGTCATCTATCAGAACTGTTTTGAACACACCTTGAAATTTAGAGCGGAATAAATAATTCTACTTTTGTGCCGGACGCCTCTCCCCGGTCATTCCTGAGGTCAGTAATTTCGACATTTAAGTTACTGTTTTTTTGGGAATTGAGGATCTTAAGACGGTCCAGGGTAACCTTCATTCCGGTAGAGGATCTTTTTTGCTGATGTTTGCTTTTTAGTTCCATCGACCGGTGTCTGCCAATACCGTCATCGGTAATAGTGCAGACCAGGAAATTATCTTTTTTTTCGACCTGTATATCGACACTCCCGCCATCCTGCCTGGGCATGATCCCATGCCAGATCGCATTTTCCACATAAGGTTGGATGAGCAAGGCCGGGATCTTGAATTCGGTTTCTTCCAGGTCGAAATTACTGCTGATCGTATAGTTGAATTTATTGTCAAACCGAAGGGATTCCAGCTCCAGGTATAGCTGGATGGATTTTATTTCCATGGACAGGGGTACGGTCTGGTATTTTGAACTTTCCAGGATCATCCGGATCAGGGTACCGAACTTTTGCAGGTAATCATAAGCATCATCCAGGTTGTTTTTGATGATAAACCGTTGGATGGAGTTTAGGGAATTGGAAATAAAGTGAGGGTTCATCTGTGACCGCAGGGCTTTGAGCTCCGATTCGGCGATCTTTTGGTTGATCAGGGCTTTTTTCCTTTCATTTTTCCTGATCCGCTTAATGGCCAGGATGATAAAGACAATAACCAGGTCTACCCCGAGGAATATGACCAGGAGAATAAACCACCAGGTTTGCCAGTAGGGATGCAGAATTTGAAAGGATATAACAGCCGGCTCGGGACTCCAATCACCGTCCTGGTGGGCAGCCATCACCTCGAAGGTATGCAGCCCGGCCTGCATGGAGGGGATCTCAACATGATCAGACCGCGTATATTGCCAATTGGTATCCAGGTTGCTGATCCTGTATTTATATTGGAGTTGGTTTCCTTTGCGGAAAGAGATCCCTTTGAACACGATCTTAATATTATTGTCCCGGAAGGGGATCGTATTCATTTTATGGATCGGCAGGGAATGGCCGACGGCCTGAAGATCCGTCATATAGATCGGGGGTGAAAAAAGCGAATTATTCATATCCGATTCCCTGAATATGGTCAGGCCCTTGGCTGTTGCCACAAATATCTCCTTGCCTTTTTTGCAGACCCCGTTAACCTCATCGGATGCCAGCCCATCCAGGGAATTATAAACCCTGATCTTTATCTGACCGGCCCCATCAACGGAAACCTTGTTCAATCCCTTATTGGTCGCAACCCAAATCGTATCTTCATCCGTAAAAAGGCGTTTGCAAATGTCGCTGCTCAAGCCATTTTTCCTCGAGATCTGTAAAATTTCATCATGCTTGATCCTGACCAACCCTCTTCCGGAAGTGGCTATCCATAAGCTGCTATCGACCGATTGCCGGATATCCGTAATTTGCTGGGACAATATTTTTTGTTCATGAAAAACCTTTGTTAAAGTATCGCCGTCCCAGACCATCAAACCCCTCAGGGAGCCGATAAACAGACGACCTTGCTCATCCATAACCAGGGATGTAGACCGGACTTCCGGAATGCGGATCACTTCTTTATAGTTCTCCAGGTGTTTGATACGCAAGCCGTATAACGATTGACTGCCGAATACCAGGTGAGGCATAGCTACCCAGGTTGTCCCATCCCGGTCGACCGTCAGGGCTTTGGCATTGATTTGATAGCTGGTTGCGATATACGCTCGGGTCCGGAAGAGTCCCAGGTCGGTCAGCAGCCAGGCCCCCCCCTCTTCAACAGGGATGATCCTCCTAACCCTTCCCTGCCCGAATATTTGTGCAATACCGAGGTTATAGGCATTTAGTTGCCCATCCTTTAACACATAATAGGAGCCCCTGTCTGATCCAAACCAAATGCCACCGCTTTGGTCGGGAACAACATCATAGATCTTATTGCTGTTCAATTCATCGTTTTCCGTATAGGTTACCACATCCAGGGAGGGCGTATAAAAAACACCGTTCCCAAGGGTGGTAAACCAATAATTTCCTTCCCGGTCATGCAAAACCGAAGCAACGTTTTCTCCATGGAGCAAGGTTCTGACCACCTGCCATTCCTTATCGATCTTTTTCAACTGAACCACTTGCTTGTTGGTGGCAAAAAAAATGTTTTCCTGCTTATCGAAGGCAACGATATTCACCAAACCGATGTGAGGGGTATTTTCAAAGGAAAAGATTAGTTTTTCCTTTTGGGAGCGGTACATAATAAGCCCTTCATCAGCTACCCGGATAAGGCTGTTATCGGCCGCTATGTCGTAATAAGAGCACCGTTGGTAATTGTTCAGATATTCACTGATCTGGTAAGTATTATTTTCCAGGTTATAATATAATGTGTTTCGATCCGGCCCGTTGTCCAACCGCATATGTCCGATGATATTGACCTGTCTGCGGTCGTCCGTAAACAAACCGCTGATCCGGGTAATTTTCTTTTTTTGAATGTCCGGGTAGGTAAACGTATTTCCCAGGCTGTCCAGGCTGTGAACCACATTACCGAAATCCGACAACCATATCCGTTGGTTGTGATCTTCCGTGAAAGACCGCAGAAACTGTTTGAACCTGAACTTTCGAAGCATCGGCTCATTTTCGGGATTATAGATCTGCTGGTTGTAATAATAACATGGAATACCGGTGTAGTTCAAAAACCAGATCCTCCCTTCGCTGTCTTCATGGATCGTGAATACCTCATTATCCGTTAGCCCGTCGGCGGTGGTATAGTTGGTGAAGTTCGTACCATCGAAGCGGCTTAACCCGGTAGATGTGGCGAACCAGATGAATCCCCTGGAATCCTGGAAGGCATAAAAAACCGAAGAGCCGGCCAACCCGTCGTCGATATTAAAGTTTTTATACGTCGGTTGCTGGGCGCCTGCTATAACCGTGAGAAAGGTTAAGCCTGCGGGAAATAAAAAAGTCTTTAATCCTGCTCTCGTAAAAGCCATGCGGATGAATAAGTGAGCAAATATTCCGGAGATAATTTTCAAACCGCGTCAACTATGGGCCTGATCATTGCCTTCTGATCAGTTAATTTGATTTAAGAACAAGGAACACCGATTAACGATTTTTGAAGTATGTTCCTAATAATCAACTTCTTAATTCTTAAATCGTTAATCCTTGTTCGATATTCTTCACGGCATTTTCGAATACAATAGAAAATTACAAATAGCAACCCTAAGATTATTGATAAACGTTTAATTCAGTGATAGTTTGAGGATTCCATTTTTATTTTAACCTGACAATAATGCCTTCTTGATAATAAGACGTAAATGATCCTTCCATTACATTAGGAATAATGCAATAAAAATAGAAAAGTATAGCTAAGTCGGAAAAAGGTAAAAAGAAATGATATTTAATTGGGGATGGGTAGCGGCAAAGGTGCAGTTGAAAAATTACCTGGTGGCGGCTTTCCCCAACCAGTATTCATAGTGCGGGTCGGGCCGTGTGCTCATATACGCTTTGAAGCAATAGTTTTATAAAAACCGGTGTTCTTCAGATAAATTTGGTTCACGCGCTCATAGTATCCATTCCATTGCAATAGGTAATTTGCAAAATCGCCACCAGGTAATTGATATTCGGGTTTTCCTCACCAAAGATGGATTTGAGTAAGGAAGCAGAAATTTAAAGAACGATTGAGAACAATTCTCTTCTCAAACATACGACAATTAAGGCGTTGAAGTTATTTGGAATATGTAAACGGTCGATTTTGGAGGGTGAAGTGTCGATTTGAATTATTTAACGGCTCACGGCACCTGGAATAATTCCCAAAAATCCTGCGGAAATTCCCTGTTTATAGGGGAAACCTGTTTTTTTGGACCATAGATGTCCGGGAAATTTAAATCATCTTAAATTTGCTGATCTGCGCTAAGCGGAAAACATCAATCGGAATTTATGAACCCAGTAAAACATCTAGCAGGGCTTTTGTGCCTGGTGTCGGTGATCTGTTGGATGGCTTGCGGAGGCGGCTCGGATAAAAGTGCTGAGGACCCGATTAAAGCCGGAAATGATTCACCCGAAAACGCCTGCAGTATAACCGAAATGAAATTTTCACTCGGACAACAACAGCGGTCGATTAAGATTATATATGACGGAAGCCGGGTGAAGCAGATCAGCCTGAATATCGACGGCAAACCCAGTGAGCAGCAAGTAGCATTTGGTTACGACACAGATGGCCGGTTGAAGACCGTTAAAGACCTGCTGAACAAAAGCGGGATGAAATACCATTATGATGGCCAGGGAAGGCTCCTATCCATCGAAGGAGAAGGTAACCTGAGTAACCGTACCTTCGAATACAACGAACAAGGCCAGATCATTAAACAATCAACGGTTATGAACGGTAAACCTTTTGCTGTTCAGGAATTTGAGTATGATGAGGCCGGCCAACCGGTAGTCAGTAAAATTTTCGATACCCAGGGGGCTCTTTCGCATACCACCACATTTGAGTATGATGATAAATACAATCCTTTTGTCGGATTAGGCGCTTTTATGAACAGTATGGAGTTGATGTTGGGTTATCCCATCGGTAACTATGGCCATAACATTACCCGGATGACCACCACCTATAGCCAAAAATCGAAGTGGAAGATCGATGGTTCGTACAAAAATCCCGGTGAACAGGTGGAGAAATCTTTATTTTACGAATATAATGCCGAAGGTTATCCGGTGAAAGTAACCCGCAATAAAGGTGGTGACCGCGAAAACCAGACCACCATGACTTACAATTGTTCCTGAACGGATCAGCACCCGCCGATCAGAAGGTGAAAAAGATTAACGGCGCCTGCATGATCTCCTCCCGGTATTCGATTACCTCGACGGCGTCGGCATCCATCCAGCCGATCACCGAATAACGGTAGGAATTATTATCGCCCTTGCTGCAAAATACATGATCCTGCATACCCGGCTCACTGCTGATCGCCACGAAATACCATTCTTTCCCGAATTGATCGGTCATTTCATTCAGCACGAAACCACCGGTTTCCTCCTTGAAGCGGGCTGCAATGTTACCTTCATGCTCGAAAAACTGGTGCTGCGGCACCGGGTCGACGGTCGGTTGATGGGTGTATAAAAAACGGTAAGTAGAAGTATCTGCTGTGGGATGGGCCCTCAATCCCGCCCCCGGCTTGATCACCGTAAATGCCCGGGGTGTTTTGAATTCGTATGGTATTTCCGTATCCTGGACAAAAGCCAGGCGATTGGAGATACTGTATTTGAGCCGGGGATTATTCGTGAGCACCGGACCATAGGTTTCCAGGAAATTCACGTAATTCCCGCAACAACGGTAATTCCAGATCTTAAACGACAGCGGCGCCCAGATATCTGTTTGAAAGATCTCCACGATATCTCCGTAGAAGCTCAGGGTTTTGGTATATTTTCCGTTCCGGTTCTCAAAGAACATGATCCCGTGATTACTCAGACCGGCAAAGCCGTTGTAAATGATGTCCATGAGCCCGTCGCGGTTATAATCGAGGAAATGATAGCTGCTGAGGATATTTTCCACCGTATAGGAATAATATTTCAGCCCATATTCCATTTCAATGGTCTTGAACAGTTTTTCAATGATCGTGATCTTGGTGGAGTCATCCAGTTCCAATTCCCAATCCGGCCAGTAAACAGGGGCTTTGTTCAAACTCCTGGGAAGTTGCTGGGCCTGGCAAAAGGAAATAACGATGAAGGTAAGTAGTAGCCCGATGTATTTCATGGTACTAGTTTTGATAAAGTTGAAGTAATGCAGGTTCGAGCTTCGGGTATTGAAAGGTAAAATTAAGGGCTTTAATCCTGTCGGCGCTTACTTTAACACTATAGAATAGAAAATTAGCCAGTTCGCCGAAGCCGAGCTTAAAAAATAACAAAGGCACCGGGAATAATAATATCGATCGTTTCAAAGCAAGGGCCAGGGATTGGGTCATCATCTTATTGGTTACCTGTTCCGGTGCAACAGCGTTAAAGGTGCCTTCCATTTTCGGATCCTCGATCGCCATGATATACATTTCGCAAAGGTCTTTGATATGGATCCAGGGAACATACATTTTCCCATTGCCGATCAGAGCCCCCAGGCCGAACCTGACCGTTTGATGGATCCTGGGCAATGCCCCGCCTTTGTTCGATAAAACCAATCCGGTCCGGAAGCAAACCACTCTTTTACCCAGGTTGCTGACTTTGTTGATCTCTGATTCCCAATCTTTGCAGGTTTTTCCCAGAAAATCGTCGGCAGGGGGATCCTCCTCTGCAAAAATCTCTTCCCCCTGGCCATAGTATCCTACGCCGGAAGCTGCGATGAAGGCTTGAATGGTGTTCGGGGTTTGTTGCATGGCCTCGAATAATAGCCGGGTACCCTTGATCCGGCTGTCGTATATTTCCCGTTTGCGCTTTTTGCTCCAGCGAACATCCCCTATCCCGGCGCCGGCCAGGTGTATGATATAGTCGACTGAGTCCAGGGCATCTTTATTGATCGTCCCATTTGCAGGATCCCAGCAATAATGTTTGGTTGGGGAGGAGGAGCGTTTTTTGCGGCCAAGGTGCTTTACCGCATATCCACGAGCCGTTAACATCTGCGATAAGTGGCTTCCGATCAACCCGGAACCCCCGGAAATTAAGACCGTTTGCATGCCAACTGATCTTAGGAATCTTCTTTAAAATGTTTACTTTTACAAAGTTGGGTATAATTTCACAAATTATAAAGTTTAAATATGAATGTCCGGCCAACGTTTCACTTTATACTCATACTGGTAATTGCACTTGTTGTCGATGCCTGTCGAACCCCAACGAAAAAGGCCCCCCAAAATGAGGTAGTTGTTTATGCCGGAGCCGACCCGGATATGCTGAATCCTGTCAATTCACTGAACTCCCAAACCAGTCATCTCTCCAAATTCCTTTTTCAGCAGTTGATCAATATCGATCATCATACCCTTGAATTGGTTCCTGTTTTGGCCGAATCTCTTCCACAGCTCGAGGAGCTGCCGGACAACAAATTGAAGATCACCTATCGTATCCGGAAAGAAGCCAGGTGGGATAACGGTACGCCTATTACGGCCAAAGATGTGGCTTTTTCCATGAAGGTCATTAAATGTCCAGGCGTGGATAATGCCCGGATGAAACCCTACTTTGAGTTCATCGAAGATATCATCTTTTACCCCGAGGATCCGCTGAAATTTTCTTACCTGTGCAAGGAAAAATATATCCTGACCGAAATTGGTTCGGGTGATTATTCCATCTTACCGGCTTATGTATATGATCCCCAAGGGTTATTGGCGAATTACACCATCAAACAATTCAATGAAAAGGGCGATAGCCTGAAAGAAACCCCGGATATTAAAGCCTTTGCCGAATCATTTAACAGTGAAAAGTATCAGCGTGACAGCGCATTTATTTCGGGCTCAGGAGCCTACCGCCTCTCCCGCTGGGAAACCGGGCAGCGTATCGTTTTAACCAAAAAAGAGCAGTGGTGGGGAAGTACTGTCCCGGATAAACATGATTTTTTCGAAGCCTATCCGGATAAGATCACCTTCGAGACCGTCACCGATAAAGGCACCGCTTTGGTTGCCTTGAAATCCGGTAAGCTCCATGTTATGCGCGACATCCCACCGAAAGATTTCCTCGACCTGAAAGTTTCGGAGAAGTTCACGGCCGATTACCATTTACATACCCCCATAAGTGTCGGGATCTTCGATATCCGGCTGAACGTGCTTTCTCCTAAACTTTCCGACAAAAAAGTCAGAAAGGCATTGGCCCACCTGGTGAATGTGGACAAGATCATCGAAACCGTATTGTATGGTTTCGGGGTCAGGGTATCGGGACCGGTCCATCCGGCCAAAGAAGGGGCTTACCACTCATCGCTCGAGCCTTATGGGTACGACCCCGGTAAATCCAAAAAACTTTTGGAAGACGCCGGCTGGAAAGATACCGATGCGGATGGTATAGTGGATAAGACCATCGATGGCGAACGGGTATCCATGGAATTGGAATTCTTATACAACTCCTCGAACGATATCCGGAAGGCCATTGGTCTGATCTTCCAGGAAGAAGCCCGGAAAATAGGGATAAAGGTCAATGTTTCCGCATTGGAGTGGTCGGTATTCCTTAAACGCCAGCGAAGTCATGATTTTGAGCTGCTGGCCGGCGGTTCGGGAGCCTATCCGGCGGTTCCCTGGGATCCCAAGCAAAACTGGCATACGGATTCTTATAATAAAGGGTCGAATTATTCCGGCTTTGGCAATGCCGAAACAGACGCACTGATTGAAGAGATCCGGATCGAGCTGGATGAAGAAAAGCGTAACCGCCTGACCTGGAAGCTCCAGGAGATCATCCATGAAGAAGTACCGCATATATTTTTATATTCCAAGCAGGAAAGGATAGCCATCCATAAGCGGTTTGACAATGCAGAACCCTCTGTGATCCGTCCCGGCTACTGGGAGGCTGGATTTCGCTTAATGCAATAGTCCTCAAGGCGAATAAATATGCTGTGGTATATCGCTAAACGGATATTCTTTTTTATTCCCACTCTTTTCCTGATTACCCTGCTGACCTTTGTGATCAGCGTAAATGCCCCGGGTGATCCTTTTGGTTGCGAACAAGAACCGGAAAGATCCGTGGATATTGCTGCCTATCTTGAAGCATGCCGGGAGGAAAGAAAGCAATATGGATTGGATAAGCCCTTGTTTTATCTGGGCTTCGGTGCCCTGGCCCAACCGGATACCTTTTACCGGATCGTTCCCGAAGAGCAGCAATATGCCCTTAGCAGGATATTGGACCAATTCGGCAACTGGGAGGCTGTCCAGGCTTATTACAGGGCCAACCAGGTCTTGTTCCGGTCGATCGGTCAGGTTAATTCCGGGAACGGATCCGACCTGATCCAACTCAAACGAAACGTTTATAAGCTTTTTACAGCCTACCAGGTGGATGCCATCCGTGGGCTTTATACCGCTATCGGTGCGACGATCAAACATAGGCCAGGGCTTAAAGTTTTGGAGCAACCTTTCCAGGCTTCTGTAGCGGCTTACCTCAAGCTACCAGAAACAGCTACCCCCTGGAAAAATTATATACCCGACATCCGCTTATATGGTTTGGACAATCAATACCATCGGTGGCTTATAGGCATATGCTCCGGAGATCTGGGTATTTCCTACCAGGATAAGCGGCCGGTAGCTCATGTGATCAGTGATGCCATCGGCTGGACTTTAATGATCAGCGGTATCAGTATCCTGTTGGTATTTGCTTTTGCGGTGCCCTTAGGCGTGTGGGCGGCAAAATACCGGTACCGGTTGCCGGACCGGATGATCAGCATTTCGCTTTTTGGTTTATATTCCCTTCCGAACTTTTGGGTGGCTACCTTGTTGATCTTGTTTTTCGGCGGAGGCGATTTTCTGGATTGGTTCCCTGCCTATGGTGTGGGAGATCCGGATAAATATACTTCTTGGACGGATCGTTTGGCAGAACGGGCCAGCCATTTGGTGCTTCCTTTGATCTGTTGGATCTATCCGGGGCTGGCTTTTTTGTCACGCCTGGTACGCGGCAGTATGGTTGAAGCCCTAAACCAGGATTTTACCCGGACGGCACGGGCAAAAGGCCTGGCGGAAAAAAGCGTATTGTGGAAGCACAGTTTCAGGAATGCTTTATTGCCGCTGATCACCATTGTCGCCTATGTTTTTCCACTGGCCATCAGCGGTTCTATCGTGCTGGAATTTATCTTTTCCATACCGGGCATGGGTAAACTAACTTTTGATGCTGTGTTTACCAGGAATTACCCGGTTGTGATAGCCATCGTCTTGTTATCATCCGTACTGACACTGGTCGGTTATTTGGTAGCGGATATTCTATATGCCTGGGCCGATCCCAGGATCACTTTTCTGAAAAAACAGCATTCATGAAAGACAGGCTGCCCGGGCAATGGAAAAACATTTCGGCGGACCGGCATTCGGTCCGGTCGTTCAGGCGTAATTATCCGGCCTTTATAGCTTTCTGGCTGACCCTGATCTTAGCTTTTATAGCGCTGGCCGCCGATTTTTTAGCCAATGAAATGCCCCTAATAGCCCAATTCCAGGGGAATATCTATTTCCCTGTATTCAAAAGCTATGCGGTAAGCCTTGGCCTAACACAATGGCCGGCGGAACTGCTTAATGTTCAATGGAAGAGCTTAACCTATGATTGGGTGATCTGGCCCCCGGTCCCCTATTTGCCCCAAAACCTTGATTTTGCCAATGCACAGGCGGTAAGCCCCATGGCTGATCAGCAAATTGCTTCCGCCTTTTGGCACCATTGGCTCGGTACCGACAGCCTGGGAAGGGATGTGCTGGCTGGCTTGATCCATGGCACTCGTCTGGCTTTTGGCGTTGGGATCGTGGCCATGGGTATCGCTGCCTTTTGGGGAATCATA
>JANQFB010000240.1 GCA_028278085.1 Chitinophagales bacterium | reverse complement strand
GGTTATTTGACGGATCAGCTTTCCGTCAGTCTGGTAGTGGTACAAATGCATGTATCCGTCGCGCTCGCTGAACCACAGAAATTGATCAGCTTTGGTTTTCAGGAAAACCGCCGGTTTTTCAGGCTCGACATATTGATTATCATATTCTTCGAACAGGGTGGCGACAAATTTTCCGGTGGCTGTTTCGAATTGTTGAAATTTGAGCAGGTTTTGATCCCGGTTCAGCACTGCCACATAGATAAATTTTTCCGACGGATCCCAACAGATATTGGTGAGGTACTGGTCTTTGGGCCCCGCAGTCTGCAAAAAAACGGTTCGCTGGCTGCTGATGTCGAAAACCCCCAGACGTACATGATGGCTTTTACCGCCAGCCATGGGATATTTAATATTATCCGAGCTGGCCGGAAGCTTGTCGATACTGACCAGGGGATAATCGGTTACCATGGATTCGTCTTTCCGGTAAAAAGCCAGGTAACGGCCTTTGGGCGACCAGAATGTGCCTTTAAAGATCCCGAATTCATAACGGTGTACCGCCTGACCGTTAACGATCCCGGCAATGGAATCGGAAGTGACCGGAACGGGTTGGCCGGAGCCGGTTGAATAATAAAGGTTATGCTTGAGGGTAAAGGCCATCTGGCGCTTTACCGGTTCGAAGTCGAAGTTGGCGGCTTCCTTGGGATAGGTCAGCAGCGAGTCGACGGAACGCTTATGCCAGATCCAATCCTTGTTATCATGATGAAAGAGGAATTGTTCGCTACCCAACCATTTGATACGGGGGAAGGATCTTAATTTTTTGGCCGTTCCCAGTCGTTTATTCAGGTCCTCGAGGCTGATGATCTTTTCCGTTTTATCGCGGTCGGGATAGGCTTTGATCAGCTCCTGCAGGCTGTCTTCTCCCAGGATATAGGTATAGGCATCGGAATCTTTGATCCATTGCAGGCTCTTCCTGTTCTCCGGGGCCAGTTCTTTCCGGGCTTTGAGGATGGCATCTTCCAGGCTTAATAATTTCGTTTGGGCATTTATCAATGGTGCCGACAGCAGGAAACACCCGCAAACAATGATCCGGTTGAGTTTCATAGCAGTAATGTTAACAGGTTAGGGTTATAAGGTTTACGGCGGCAAAGATAATATGGAATCCGAATAAACAGATGCCATAAGAACTATGATTGCCGTATTTTTGTTGACCCTTAGCAAATGTCCGTTCCAAGCGGAAAATATTGACATTTGCACTGAAGATGATCTATGAAATTACTGCTCGGTTACCTTAAACATTATGTGGGCTTGATCTTTTTGGCGCTGATCCTGGCGGCGATCAACCAGGTCTTTTCACTCCTGGATCCCTGGATCTTTCAGAAGATCATCGATTCCTATGTTGTGCCGGCAAAAGAAGGTGGGCTGTCCGGATTGAGCTCCATGGATTTTTTCAGAGGAGCGGGTTTGCTGATCCTGGCAGCGATCGGTGTTGCGATGATCTCCCGTATTGCCAAAGCATTCCAGGATTATTATGTGAATGTGATCACCCAAAAACTCGGCGCCCGGATCTATACCGATGGTTTGAAGCACTCGCTGGATCTGCCTTATGCCGTTTTCGAAGACCAGCGCAGCGGGGAAACGCTGGGCATCCTGGAGAAGGTCCGTACGGATGTGGAACGGCTGGTGGCGATGAGTATCAATATCCTGTTCACCACTTTGGTCGGTATCATCTTCGTGATGTATTACGCCTTTAATGTGTATTTCTGGATCGCTCCGATATTTTTTCTCACCGTCCCGATGCTGGGATTAATGAGCTCTATCCTGAGTAAAAGGATCAAACGCATTCAAAAGGTTATTGTGGGCGAAACTACCGCCCTGGCAGGCGCCACTACCGAATCGCTCCGGAATATCGAATTGGTGAAAAGCCTGGGATTGTCGAAACAGGAAACGGATCGGCTGAACAGCACCACCAATAAGATCCTGGGACTGGAGTTGAAAAAGGTCCGGCATATCAGGAGCCTGAGCTTTATCCAGGGCACTTTCGTGAATTTCCTGCGCAATTCCATCTTGCTGATCATGCTCTATCTGATCTTCTCCGAAGAGATTACCGTGGGCCAGTTTTTTGCCTTGTTTATTTACTCCTTCTTTATTTTCGGCCCCTTACAATCTTTGGGAGAGATCATCAACACCTATAGGGAAACAGAGGTTTCTATCAATAATTTCAACAAGATCATGGCTACCGCAAAGGAACCCAGGCCCGAAGATCCGGTCGACCTGAAGGCGGTCCATGAAGTTGAATTCCGAACCGTATCATTTCAGCATCGATCGGCGACCACCAAAGCCTTGGATGGCATCTCTTTCAAAGCGAGATTGGGAGAAACCGTTGCCTTTGTAGGGCCCTCGGGGTCGGGGAAAACAACCTTGGTAAAGCTATTGGTAGGTCTGTATCAACCCGAAGCAGGGCAGATCCTGTACAATGATAAAGATGCCTCCACCGTCGATATGAATATCCTCCGGGAGCAAATTGGTTTTGTAACACAAGATACCCAGCTATTCTCGGGCAGCATTCGTGAAAACCTGTTGTTTGTGGCGCCGGAGGCTACGGATGAAGAATGTATGGAAGTCTTGCAAAAGTCGGCCTGCCAGGATCTGTTGAACCGGGCTGATAAAGGATTGGATACGGTGATCGGGGAAGGGGGTGTAAAGGTTTCCGGGGGAGAAAAACAGCGGCTGGCCATTGCCAGGGCCTTGTTGCGAAAGCCCCGCCTGCTGGTTTTTGACGAAGCTACCTCGGCCCTGGATTCCATTACCGAAGAGGAGATCAACCTCACCATACGGGATGTATCCCGGAATAAAGATCATATCACGATCCTGATCGCTCACCGCTTGTCGACGATCATGCACGCCGACCGCATCTTTGTGCTGGAGAAAGGTCAGATCGTGGAATCGGGAAAACACACGCAATTGCTCGACCTGAAAGGATTGTATTATGCCATGTGGCGGCAGCAGATCGGAGAGCGGCCGATGGGGGTATTGGCATAAGCCGCCTAACTTAATAGCCGTGTCCCCGCCGATTGGCGGGGACACGGCTATTAAGGGATGCTTTTCACTTTTATCTTGAGGCAGTGCAATTTCATCAGTGTCCCCTCCAATTGTCGGATGACCCTGATGAAGCTGAAGAAGGTTTTGGCATAACCGACCTACATCTTATTCCCAAGCGCGACAAAAAGATCATACTGGCCCTGGTTATAGGTTTTCTTCGGAAAAATCTGGATTTAATTCCGCACCGCAGATCCGGCAATATTTAGCGTCTTTGGCATGTCCATCCGAGGCGCATTGTGGGCAGACCTGAGTGGTCAGCTTTTTCTTATCTACTTTGGCGAGCTCCACCGACACAATACCGGTGGGTACGGCAATGATCGCATATCCCAGGATCATAATAAAGGAGGCAAATGTTTGTCCCAATACGGTTTGCGGGGCAATATCGCCATATCCTACGGTGGTGAGGGTAACGATAGCCCAGTAGATGCTTCTGGGAATACTGGTAAATCCGTTCTCGGGATCTTCGATCAGGTACATCAGGGTTCCTAATATGATGACCATGGCAAAGACGCTTCCCAGGAATACCGTGATCTTGTGCCTGCTGGCGAACAACGCTTCCCCCAGCACCCGCGACTCACCGATAAACCGCGCAAGCTTGAAGATCCTGAATACCCGTAACAAACGTAAGGTCCGGATGACCAGCAAAGATTGAGAGCCGGCAATAAACAAACTCAAATAAGTCGGCAATATGGAAAACAGGTCGATCAGTCCATAGAAGCTGGTGATATACCGCAGTGGCTTGCCGATACTGATGATCCGGCAGATATATTCGATGGAGAAAATGATCGTAAACACCCATTCGACTTGCCGGATAATATGCCCGTATTCCTTATTGATGCTGTCCACACTTTCCAGCATCACAACGGCAATGCTTAACAGGATAGCGATCATTAACGTGATATCGAAAGTTTTCCCGGCCGGTGTATCGGCTTCATAGATGATCTCATGCATCCGGAATTGCCAGGGCCGGAGATGGTCTTTATGCTTGGAATTTCCTTTCGACATATGAAGGTTGGGTGTCTTTACCGGTCTTAAAAATAGCTTATTCTGCTTTAATTCCATAAAACCATCATGTATGGGATGCCTGGTGCCTGGATTTTTCGATCATTAATTTTTTCCCTTGGTGTTCCATCAAAAATTCCGGATAAATGACTACATTAGTACTAAGCCGGAAGGGAGTAGCACCTTGCCGGTAAGATCGATCGGAGGGCTGTCGGAGGATTATCAACCTATTAAAGAAGCGCCATGAAAAAATTCTTGATCTTCGGACTGTTTCTGGGATTTGCCTTTGTTTATTTTGCCTGTTCCAAAGCTACCTGTATAGAATGCACCATCGACCAGGGTGGGCCGGATGAAGATATCCAGAAAGAATGCACGAACAAAGACAAGCAGGCCTTCCAGGATACCATGGAAAACAGGGGATATACGTGTAAGGAAGTACTGCCGCGGTAAATGGTTAAAAAAGATATTCGACTTTTGAAAAGGAATATCGATTAACGATTGAAGATTTCAGAATTTGAAGATGAATGAATGTACATCCCTAAATAAGGTTGACCGTTTTTTAGTTAATGATTTGTTCTTTATAGATAATTAATTCAGGTCTTTCCTGCGGTTTTGTCATATGACAAAACCGCAGGAAAGACCTGGGTGTTAATCTTCCTAAATTTTTATGCGGTCT
>JANQFB010000179.1 GCA_028278085.1 Chitinophagales bacterium | reverse complement strand
AGTTCAAAACTTACCCTGGCATGGTCATATTGAAGATCCGGTTGATCGACCGTATCCATACTCGAAATGGTAAAGCCGGCCGTGTCCTTCCCGGTGATTTCCACGGTTACCGGCACATTGGAGTTGACCCTAATGGCCAGGGCCTGATCGGCTAGTTCATAAGCAATGTAGGTCTGTGACAATTCGGCCAGCAGGTAATTATAGTGGGTTTTGGTTCTTTCCCGGAGGGAAATATGGGAAGATTCGAAATGTACATTGGAAAAAGCAAAAACGTCATCCAGGTTGGCGGTGATCACCCCGTATTTGTATTTGTCGGCATACACGGAAGGCCGGATCAGATCGATGATATCCTTCATCTTTTGATACAGCCGGCCGTTGACATGGTAGTTTTGAAGAAATTTGTACAGGTAGCGGTCTCGCATTTTCCGCCATTGGGGATTGGTGAGCACGACATAGGCCAGGGGATCGTTGATCTGGTAAAAACCCATGTCATCCGCGGGCCACATGAAGGAAGGATCCCACAAAACCGGGTAAAACCTTTCCTTACGCGTATTGAAGATGAAATACTGGTTGTGGATCTGGTCGACATGTACGGTATTCAGGGCCATTAAACAAGCCTGAAATCGCATATAGGCGTCGATATCGATCAATTGCTCCAAAGAGTCATAGGTGGCTTCCGTAATCACTGGTTCATTAACCAGCGAGATCAGTTGCGATAGTTTTTTATCGGAAAGCGCTGCGGCTGCATTGCTTTTGTATACCCAATTCTTTTCGGATTCATACAGAAGTTCGGAGACCATGGTGGTATCCCCTTCAGGGATCTTATCGCCCCGGTATACCGGTATCTGATCCCGGGATTGATTGCGGATCCGTTCATACCGGCCGGTTACCTGTTCGATCATCTCCATCACCCCGTAATTTTTCCCGTTGACCTTGACAAATACCAGCTTGTCCAGAGGCGCCGCCACGCCCATTTGTTTCGCGATCCAGGCGGTCATATAATTCTTGATGAAGTTAAAGGCTTTAGGGTTCACGAAATTGATGGTCCGGATCTTCCCGAAAGGCCCCTTCTTTTTCAGGTATACCCGGAACGATCGCTTGGGCCCGCCCCAATGAAGCTTTAACATGCCACGGTACTTGATCGTTACCGGGAATTTGATCCCGTTATAAAGCATGTATCCTTTCTTCCTGACCCTTCCGCTGGTGGGCAGATCTTCGTTCAGGGCCGACAACGATTCGGAGGGGATAAAAAATTCGTAAATGGGTAGATCGATATCGTCCCTTTCGCCACGGTCTTGAGTAAGATGGGTTAACAGGGCGCCTGCATTTACCTTCAGGCCATCTCCGAAACCGAAGAAAACAAAGCCCAGCAGGAAGGGCAGTAAACAAAGCAAACCGAATAAAAGAAAGATGCGCTTCACCTTATGCTGTTCTCTTCTTCGGACTGAGTTTTCCCATGACATAGATCAGCAAAGCCACTAAAAACGGGATAAAATATAAAGAATAGCCGACCAGGATCGCCGTAACCAGTACAAGGATCCGGTATTGACGAACCAGCCGGGCAGCGCCGCCGTCCAGGATCAGCGCGACCAGGATAAACATACCGGCAAGTACGCTTTTCGCGATCATGTTATCGATGTTGGCTAATAGAACGGCCAGGGCAAATGACAGGACCAATTCGAACAGGGGGAATTCGTTCATCGGCGTGTTGTGCCGCTTTTTGAGGCCATGCCAGATAATGAGGTTATTGATCAGGGTAAAACCAAAGATCAGGATAACCATCCAAAGGTCGTAGATCAGATGGCCGCCTTCATAATAGGAGAAATTTTTAATGGCTTCCATAAACGTGGTTAGGCATATGATCGGAATGATTGAAGTGCAAATTAATCAGCTACTTGTACAGGTAAAATTAAATTTTTTTGACGGACTTTGGTCTATCTCCTAGTTCTGGCGAACCAGGCGCCTACGCGATAAACGACTGAATGATGCAACTACTTTATATTTTTTCCTTCTTAATGCCGAGGTATACGTAGCGGAGAGATTAACACAGGAAAATGAATTAGTAAAATAGGGCAATTCACCAAAAAGCGTTGGAAAAGCATATTTAATTAAGCTGGAAGTAAAATAAAAGGATTGGCAATGGTTTTTTGGCCGAATTCCGTAAGAAGCTCAACGATATTGTTTTGATTGATCTTCCGATTTTTAATTACTTTTTGAACCTGGGGCTGGCTTAATCCAGGAATACGATAAGAAAAGAAGGGCCATAAAACTTCCGTTTGATAGGTCTTATGTTTGTCTGGAAAGTCCGTTAACGGTTTTATGATATCCTGTTTTATAAAATCTTCAGAATATTTAAATTCCCAGACACCTTTTTGTAGCGTCAAATGTCCAATGATTAATTCATCAACATATAAAGTAAATTTTGCCTCTTGATTTAAAGGTGTTTTAATAACCTCTGATCCATCTGGCAAAAACCAACTTTTTATGATTTTCTTCATTTCCATTATCCCACTATACGTAATATTCGTTCAAATCGTTTCTTAAGGCATAATTTAATCATATTTATGCGCAATTCACTTAATAGGGGTGAAAACTCCCGATCAATCATTTCTATAACTTCTTGTAACCTTTTACCATCTTTAATTGGTGCACAAATTTCTTTATATTTTGGATACTTCTTTACTATTTTCTCAATGAATGTAAAATGATTGCCTTCATTACCATCATCCAAACACATTTTAGGCATGGATTTATTTAAATAGTTATCGATCCAAATTTCCATATTTTTGGCGTTCTTTCCCATAATCTGCAACTTACTTTCCTTTATGTTCCAAAACAAACCTCTTGCGGTATCGTAAATTGGTGCAAACTTTGGTGAACTTTCATTTTTAATGTTAACAATAATACCCCAATTATAAAAATGTCGATCATTTGCACCTATTAACGCATCAAAAAATAACATCTTAGTAAATTCTAACATTAATTCTTCATAGTTTTCCATGAAAGTAAAAGTTATGGCTTCTTCCGCAAATTGATAGCTGATCAATTGCCTTTCCATTTTCAACTTGTCAAGATCTTCAATGAATTTCTCATCTTCCAAGTAATTGGAATATATTTCTGCTCCATGAACAAGTCTCTCATATTTTTTGAGAAAATATTTACTTAAAAATCTTACCTGTTTATTTGCAATTACAAGTTTGGACTCCGACATGTTCAATCCCAAAACTTGACCTATTCTGTTAAGTAAATATTCCGTAATTGATTCGATTGGATACCATTTTCTTCCAAACTTAGCGATATAGGCAGTCCATTTTTTTCGAGAATTCCTTCTGACTATTCCGTATTCGTATAGCTTTATAAACGATTTAGGTTGATCTCCCCCAATGGGTAATTTTTCAATAAGATAATTTCGTTTTCTTAATACAGGTAGGATTTTGAACCAGTCGCAATGAAACTCGCTATGATTTTCATAGCTTTCAAAATGGATCTTAGACACCATACTTTTATAATTATAGTAAAGATATGTCAAATAATAGCTAATTTCTATTTATCAAAAAGTTTCGAATAAGCGGATCAAAAATGGAACAACCAAAAACGACCTTAGCATATAGAACGATTTGATTTTTTCTATTATGTTTATGATCGGTTAGTATACAACAATATACCATGCTACTCGAGATCTGTGCCAACTCCCTGTCTTCGGCCATTGCTGCCCAGCAGGGTGGCGCTCAGCGTATAGAACTCTGTGAAAACCTTTCCATCGGAGGTACGACGCCCAGTGCAGCGACGATAGAACTCACCCGGCAAAGGCTGGATATTCCGGTATTTGTATTGATCCGGCCAAGAGGAGGGGATTTTTGTTATGATCCCATGGATATGGAAACGATGGTCCACGATATCCAATGGGCCCGCAAAGCCGGTGCCGATGGCATTGTATCAGGTGTCTTGAACCCGGATGCAACTATCGATCAGGCCATGACCAGGATCATGATCGAAGCGGCCAAACCCCTGGAATTTACCTTTCACCGGGCCTTCGACTGGACCCCGGATCCTTATACAGCTATGGAAACACTGATCTCTTTAGGCGTCAACCGGATACTGACATCCGGGCAGCAAGCCACAGCCTTGCAGGGTTCCGAATGCATAGCCGGTCTGATCAAACAGGCCGGCAACCGGATCGACATTATGCCCGGCGGAGGGATCAATGAGGAAAACATCCTGGAGATCGCCAGGATTACAAAGGCTACTTCGGTTCATCTTTCTGCCCGCAAAACGCAAGCCGGGCGAATGATCCCGGAGGCCGGAGTTGCTTTTACCGGACCCAATAATTATGGAGAAAAAGACTATGATCATACCGATGCCAAAAGAGTAGCCCGGTTCCGGCAATTATTGACCAATTTCCCCTGAATCGCTTGCGGATGGCCCAAAAATTCTCCCAAACTCCAAAATATATCAAACTTGCCTAAATGCGGATTTGCGTCAAATATTTGTCAAATTTAAGTCAAAATTGCGTCAATTCTGCGTTAAGATGCCTTTCCGGACAGCATCTTTTACCGGTTTTTTACGGGTTAATTGTTATCAGCCTGGGTTTCGCCGGATGCGAACCCCGGATCGATCACAGGGTAGCAGTAGAGGAATTGGACAAACAATGGCAATTCCGCCAGGCCACCGACCATCAATGGCATCCGGCCACCGTACCCGGAACCGTACAAACCGACCTGCTGGCTAACGGTTTGATCGACGATCCGTACTTCGGAGATAACGAAGAAAAGGTCCAATGGATCGAAAAAGAGGACTGGATCTATCAAACCACCTTTGACGCCGACCGGACTTTACTGGAAAAAGCACATATCGACCTGCATTTCGAAGGCCTGGATACCTATGCTTCTATCTACCTGAACGGTCACCTGATCGGGCAAACCGAAAATATGTTCCGGGATTGGACTTTTCGGGTCAAAGACAAGCTGAAAGATGGCAGGAATGAATTGCAGTTGACCTTCCATTCCCCCGTCCGCAAAACCGAAGCTCAATGGCAGGCTTTAGGCTTCGAGTTGCCCGGCGGGCCAAGGGTGATGACCCGCAAGGCTCCTTTTCACTTTGGCTGGGATTGGGGGCCGCGGTTGGTTACCTCCGGTCTCTGGAAACCGGCCTACCTAAGATCCTGGAACTTTGCCGCCATCCGGGACCTGTTCATCCGGCAGGATTCCCTAACCACCGATACCGCCTATATGACGGCAGTTTTCGAGGTCGATGCCGAAAAAGAAGGCTACTACACCTTTTCCATAGCCGGATCCGAATTGCTGGCCCTGGGAGACCGCTTGGTCGAAAAGGGGAACAGCATTGTTGAATTGTCTTTTACGATAGCCCATCCGGAGCTGTGGTGGCCCAACGGTTACGGGAAACCTCATCTCTACAGGCTTACCGCAGAAATGGCCTGGTTTGAGCAACTCGTTGATATCAAACAAAAGGCCATCGGCATCCGGACCGTGGAATTGCTCCGGCAGCCAGATAGCCTGGGTACGGGCTTTGCTTTCAGGATCAACGGGGTACCGGTATTCATGAAGGGCGCCAATTATATCCCGCAAGACAATTTCCAAACCCGTGTAACACCAAGGCATTATAAGCAATTGATCGCCGACGCCATCGACGCTAACATGAATATGCTCCGCGTCTGGGGCGGTGGCATTTATGAACAGGAGATCTTCTACCGCCTTTGTGATGAAAATGGTTTGTTGGTATGGCAGGACTTCATGTTCGCTTGTGCCATGTATCCCGGCGATCCGGCTTTCCTGGAAAATGTCCGTGAAGAAGCGGTTAGCAACATCAAACGCTTACGGGGGCATCCCTGTATCGCCCTTTGGTGCGGCAATAACGAGGTTTCCGAAGGCTGGCACCGTTGGGGATGGCAAGATCCCCTGACCGATACCCAAAAAACGGTAGTTTGGAAAGCTTACCAGGATATTTTCCAGAGGATATTACCGGAAGCCGTGGAAGATCATGCACCCGGCATGGCCTATTGGGAATCCTCCCCCCAGTTCGGCAGAGGCGATCCACGGCACCAATTCGAGGGTGATGCCCATTATTGGGGCGTATGGCATGATGCCGAACCTTTCGAAATGCTGATCGAAAAAGTACCCCGTTTTATGAGTGAATATGGCTTCCAATCCTTCCCGGAATGGAAAACCATCGAAAGTTTCACCCAACCCGGCGACCGGGATCTCAGGAGCACAGTTATGCAATCTCATCAAAAACATCCCAGGGGCAATACGCTGATCCAAACCTATATGGATCGCTC
>JANQFB010000136.1 GCA_028278085.1 Chitinophagales bacterium | reverse complement strand
GGGTTATTTCCTGGTCTGTCTGAGGCTCGCCTTTGGTAAGCATCATCAGATAGTTTTCAATGAGATCGGAAAGACTGCGGCCCTTTTTACGAGCGTATTTCTTTGCGTTTTCAATCAATTCCTTTTCAATGGTAAGTGTCAATTTAGCCTGCATATCGGTGGTTTTGAACAAAAATACAAAATACGTATAAATTTGTTGATAGTTATACGTGTTATAGGTAGATTTGTTATCCCTTTATCTTTTACCATTAAGTTATCTTTTAAAGCCGTATTTTAACACCCAACCGTATGCAAAGTCAGTTTTAGTGGCAACCTTCAAAAGAAATCCGAAGACCTATTTGAAATTACTGTTTTACCTGCCCGGGCTCTTGTTGTTCCAGGAGTTGGCGCTGCGGCTCTGCTTCCCGGTGCCGGAACTCAGCAATTTTAACCGCCACCGCTACATGGTACTGAGTGGGCCGGAAGAGGAGATCCGGTATATCCGGAATATAAAAAAGACCTGGCAATCCTTCCCCGACACGCCTGCGGTATTTATCCACCACCTGAATGGCTATGGTTTCCGCGATAAGGCCTGGCGGATCAAAAAAAGCGCGGGCAAAAAAAGGGTAATCTTTGCCGGCGACAGCTTTGTGGAGGGCTGTATGGCCGGTCAGGATCAAACCATCCCCGGAAGTTTTGAGGCAACCGCCAAAGGAGCCTGTGAAGTTTTCAATGCCGGCATGATGGGCGTAGGGATTCATTCCTATATCCAGTTCCTGGTCGATGCCATACCCATTTTTCAGCCCGACCTGGTTTTTTTAGTGTTATATGCCAATGACGTGCCCTTTGGCCGGGAATATATACCCTATCATGCCCTGGAACCGGAATATCATGCCTTTTTCATGCCCCGGATATGGGAGATTGTCAAAAGTATCCGCGAAAACCATCCCCTGCCCTTCCGCTGGCTTCCCTCCAACGAAAGTTATTTACCTGCCGTGCCTTCCTCCAACAACCCCTGGACAAAGGATGCCGCACAGTTGGAAAAACATGTTACCCCGGAAATTGCTCAAGCCATGAAAGCAGGGCAATATAATTTTTTCCGGACCAATTGGGTGTTGAAGGAAGCAACATACCTGAACCAACCGAAAAGCCTGTATGATCAATTGGTTTTCCTGCGCAATTACGGGCACCGTTTTGAAACGGAATTGGTGGTTTGTTATATCCCCAGCCGGCACCAGGTATCCCGCTATTATTATCCCTTTGAAAAAGCAAGTTGCCAGATCGATTGCCCCGACACATTGGACATGACCACCCAAGCCTACCAGGTCCACCGGCAACAGTTAAAGGAGGATTGTGAAAACCTCGGCCTGCGCTTTATCGATCTGACCGAACCAATCAAAGTCCGGGAAGATCAACAACAACATTTATACTGGAATTACGACGACCATATGCGGGGATGGGCTTATGAATGGTTGGGGAGGGAGATCTATGAGGAATTCAGGCAATTCCGCGAATAATGCCTTTCCGTATCGGGAAAAATAAAAACAAATAGCACCTCTTTCCCGCTAATCACCCCCACCCTTCACCATAATCGTCAATACCTGGGGCTGATCGGGTTGATAGATCACTTCTGCCGACATATTTTTTTCAGCCTGTACAAAAGCCAGCAGGACCTTATCCGAAGTACCATAAGATACCGTGAAACCGTCTTTTTCAAATTGCCGGATGTGCTCGGCCAGGCTAACCTCTTCGATCTGGTAAGCATAACCCTTGCAGGTGGAAGATCCTTTAAAATCAAAAAAGAAGGTGCAACAGGTCTTTGAATCCGGGCATACCAGGCTGAGACCCCCATCGTTGTCTTGCTTGACCTTACACTTTTCATACTTTTTGATGATATAACTCTTTTTCTTGCCCAGGAATTGATAGGATTGTTGTCCGAATCCTGCTAAGGGCAGGACCAGCAAGGCCAGGATCAGGTACTTCATTTTGTTCGGATTTTATATTTGCTCATAAAATACACCCGGAGAAAGTGGCTTCCCCGATCAATGTCGCTATAAAACTATTCCTTTTCTCCAGGAATTTGGACCACCGGTATAAGTTATTTGCGAATTCCACCGGAAGCAATTATTTTAGTGAGCATTCCCCAAAATTCTTCCCTATAATTTGGTAGTTTGATGAGATCACTGATTTCGACATGTTCCTTATGGCTAAGCTTGTTTGTGAGTATGAGCCTTACCGCAAATCCCAACATCGATTCCCTGGAAAACGAATTGACCAGGGTCGAAGGAGACAGTTTAAAGGTTCAGATACTCAATCAACTGTGTTGGGCCTATAAAAACTTCAACCCTGGCAAAGGACTGGAATATGGAAAAAAGGCATTAGCCTTGGCCCGGGAAAACAACTTCATTAAACCCAAGAGTACCGCCTATCTCAATATGGGGGGCGTCTACATGACACAAGGTAATTATACCGAAGCGCTGAATTGCTACCTGGAATCCCTTAAAATAAACGAAAAAAGCGGCGACAAAGAAGGTACCGCCGCTAGCTTGAACAATCTGGGTGCATTTTATGGCAACCAGAATAACCTGGAAAAGGCCTTGTCTTATTATTTAAGTTCCCTGAAGATCCGGGAAGAGATCGGTAATAAAAGAGGCATTTCCAGCAATCTTAACAATATCGGTGCCATTTACGGCTTCCAAAAAGATTATGACAAATCCCTCGATTATTTTTCAAGGTCGCTGCTGATCGGAGAAGAGTTGAATGATAAGGGGCATATAGCCCTCTGCTTAAGCAATATCGGCTCCATTTACTGGTATAAAAATGACTATCAACAAGCGCTCGATTATCACTCCAGGGCTTTGGATATCCGGCAGGAAATGGGTGATAAACGCGGCATAGCCATTACCCATAATAATATCGGCGTCGCCTTTCAAAAACTGGGTGATTACAGCACCTCCAAAGCTTATCATCTCAAAGCCCTCGACGGGGCAAAGGCCATCGGCGCCAAAAAGATCATACAAGATACCTACAAAAACCTCGCGGAAAATGCCGCCGCCCGGAAAGATTTTCCCGAAGCCTACAGCTACCATCAGCAATTTACCCTGGTGAAAGACTCCTTGTTCGATGAAGATAAGAACAGGAAAATTGCGGAAATGCAGGCCAAATACAAGGCGGAAAAAAATGAAAAAGAGATCCAGTTGCTCAAACAGCAAAACGAGATCCAGGTAGAAAAATTAACGACACAAAAGATCATTCGAAATTCTTTTATCGGCGGTTTTATTTTGATCCTGGTGATCTCTTTTCTGATCTATAACCGCTACCATATCCGGAAAAAAGCCAATAAAACTTTAAAATCGACCAATATCCAGTTGCAAACGGCTAAAGACAGGGCCGAAAAATCCGAAAAGTTGATGGAGCAATTCCTGATGAATATGAGCCATGAGATCAGAACCCCGATGAATGCGGTTTTGGGTATGACACATATGATGCTGAACACCAGGCTTTCGGATGATCAGTTGAAATATATCAATACCATAAAATTTGCCGCCGATAATCTGCTGGTGATCATCAATGATATCCTCGACCTATCCAGGATCGAAGCCGGCAAGCTGATCCTGGAACAGATCCATTTTAACATCCGCGACCTGATCAACGGGGTTATGGAAACCGTAAACTTCAAGGCACAGGACAAGGGGCTCCGCTTGAATTTTTCTCTCGACGAAAACGTTCCGGAATATTTGATCGGCGACCCGGTACGGCTCAACCAGGTTCTGTTGAACCTGATCAACAATGCCATAAAATTCACCCCCAAAGGAGAGGTATCTTTAACCATATCGATCCTTTCCAAACAGGATACGGATGTTGAGTTAGCATTTGACATCGCTGATACCGGCATCGGAATACCGGAAGATAAACTGGAACATATTTTCGAGCGATTTGCCCAGGCCAGCACAGATACTACCCGGAACTACGGCGGAACAGGCCTGGGATTGACCATATCCCGGAAACTGGTGGAATTACAGGGCGGACAAATCCGGGTGGCCAGCCGTGAAGGACAAGGTACCACCTTTACATTCCACATGCGTTATCCGATCGGGCAAAAGCAGCAGGTAATAAAAGAGGAACCAAAATCCATTCCTTCCGAATTGTTAACCGATATTGCCGTTTTACTGGTCGAAGACGATGAATTTAACCGGGAGGTTGCTGTCGAACTGCTTAGATCCTGGAAGAACGACATTGCTATCGACATCGCCAAAAACGGCAAAGAAGCCATCCAACTGGTCAAGCAAAATGCTTATCACATGATCTTAATGGATGTTCAAATGCCGGAAATGGACGGTTATCAAGCCACCCGGTATATCCGCAGCGAACTGCCGGCGCCGGGATCGGACACGCCGATCATTGCCATGTCAGCGCATGCCGGAAAAGCAGAGATCGACAAATGCCTGGCAGCCGGAATGAACGACCATATCTCCAAGCCTTTCACGCCATCCACCTTGTATCGCAAGATCACCGAACAGATCACGAAGGGGTAGTTGGTATGGGGAAGTTGGCAGTATGCAGTAGTTAAGTTGGCAGTACTGTCTACTTAACTACTGCCAACTGCTAACTTTTTCACAGCCAAAATATCCCAATACCAACTTCCAAAACCTAACTATTCCACGAAAACCCGATCCTTACCTAAGAATTCCGGCGCCTGGATGGAAAGGACTTTCACCGGTTCATCAGAGGTGACTTCAAGGCTGTGTACGACACCCATAGGAATATAGACCAGATCACCCGGTTTTACCCGGACCTGCTCTTCACCGATCGCCATGATCCCCATACCTTCCAGGATATAAACCTGTTCACTATGCGTTTCATGCTTATGCGGTTTAACTTCCTGTTTGATCCAGATCAAGAAACTGGAGGAATTGACATCGCTGAAAAGTTTTTGAACATGAATATTGTCGTAGGGTTCTTTTGGATCCGCAGCCGGAAGTTCCAGCACCGATTGCGCCAATGACAGGCAAGGTAAACCAATCGCCAGGGCTATGATAAAGTTTTTCATGGGTAATTTTTTATTCTGGTATCTTTCTATAATTGCCGATAAAGATAAGGGCATTAAATAACATGCACTTTTTCGTATTCCTGTAGTTTGCTCAAGACATTTTCCCACATTTGTTCATAGGGGATCACCTCCAGCGATGAGACAGTGCCCTGGTATTTCATTTGACGGACTTTCAACTTCTCCAGGTAACTCTGTGCAAATTGCATGGTTTTTTCATACCGAAATCCTTTCTGCTCCATGATCAGCAGCATCTTCACAAAATTATTACTGCGGTATTGTTCGGGCTTTTTCAAATAGCGGCTCCGGTACACTTTCAGGGCTTCCGCCCGGTCGATGATGCCGCCAAACTCCCCTTTCTCCAGCAGCAAAAGGATCTGAACGATGAGGATAGACACATTATAGCCGCTTTTATCCTTGGAAAAGATCGGCACTTCGTTCAAAAACCGGTAAAGCTTGAACCGCTGCCCCCTGGTTTCCTCCAACAAGCTGATGTCCAATCCATTCGCATGGTATATATAATTCAAATAAGCTTCAAATATCCGCCACTTTTCCTTTTGATTGTCGGCAATATATTTAAAACGGTTATGTCCCGTTGCCGTCCGGAAGATATCCGCTGCTTTCTTAAAATTGCCCGTATGCATGGCCAGTAAAAAATAAAATTCCTGGAATAAAAGCCAGTTATTACTGCCCGTCCGGTAGAGCTGTATACATTTTTCCGCATTTAGCCGCCCTTTTTCATAATCTCGCGTATGTAGGTAACAATGCATCTTTTTGAGAGCGATCTCGGCAAATCTTACTTTCAGATCGAAAGGAGGAGAAGAAACCAGGTATTGCTCCGCCTCATTATACACCTTGATGGCATCTCTATAGTCCATTTCAATTTCATGGGCATAGGCGCATACCCGGTACATATTGAACCGCAGCACAAAAGAATCAAAACGGCCGGCCAGGTATTTTAACCGATTGGCATATTTTTTTGCTTCTTCGATCAACTCCGGCTGAGCAGCGATCGATTTGATGTGTTTGGCGATCAGTAACTGGTTCAATTCTTCGGATTCATCTTCGGCTTCCATTAATTTCAACGTGTCTTTGACCAGGAGATTATATCGCTTATATTGCGCTTCATCGCCTTTGATACCGCTTTCATTCCGTAACAATTTGGCGCAATAGAGAATGACATCCGCAAATTTGTACTGAAAGGCTATGCCCAGCGTTTTTTTGGCGATCTGTATGGCAGGATTCCGGCCGCCGAAAGCGCCCAGGATCGAAATGATGACCTGGTTCTTAATACACTGGCAATAGGTGAGATAGTATTTGGATATCTCGGT
Organism: Chitinophagales bacterium; assembly: GCA_028278085.1. GTDB lineage: Bacteria > Bacteroidota > Bacteroidia > Chitinophagales > JANQFB01 > JANQFB01. Next base: position 12,088 of record JANQFB010000136.1, on the reverse strand, counting down.
TTTTTCCAGATCGAGCAGTAAAACCGTATTTAATAATTTATTTTTAAAAATGTTTTTCAGTTTCCGATACCTTCCGTCAGCCGGAGTCGTGTCGTATAAGCCTTTGGCAGCCTCCCTGTCATTTTTAAACTTTCCCTGGATACTTGCCTTATAGAACTCATTGATTTTCGTATCTTTATGCAGTAGGTATTTTTCATTTAATATGTCATTTGAACTTATTTTATTGTTGGTAACAATTCGAGATATTTCTAGCAAGTTTTTCATATCGTTTTCTTCAATTTTCTTGAAAATTAAGGCTTTTTGAAATAATAGTCAACATAATTTTATCAAATCTTTCCCCAAAAGCCAGGTAACAAAATCAACATAACTGTTACGCACTTGGTATGTTTTTATCAGTAAATTAGAAATTAGAAAATTAGGTTTAAATTCAAAAGTCAGTTTTACCATGGATTTTATCATTGCAGTATTATTAAACACTTGCCTGATCAGTTGTCCGGATGACGGAGCTATACTGAATATCCAAGACCACAAGGACCACAACTATACGGTAGTCCTGGAGGCATCAAATGATCCGGGCACCACCACCGAAAAGCCGGATACACGTCCGGTGGAGATCGTGATCGTCAGGAAAATCAATGGCGATCAGGTGGAAGTGATTCACAAGGCCGGGGATGACACCAAGAGGAACATTGTTGTTATAGATGACATTGAATATTAATTAAAATATTTAAAAGACAAGAAAACGACTAGCTAAACGGAAAATGGAGAATGGAGAACCACTTAAAGCCAGTAAAAGTTCTTTCTATCCGGGATAAGGAATTATCCAAAAGGTACATTCGCTTCATGTTATACAAGTTTAAAAACATTATCATTACCTCGGAGAGCAAAGATGAGGAGGCCATCCAGGAGTTAAGAGTTTATAGCCCTATGGTTAATGCTTCCTGATTTTTTTCAATAACGAAAAATGGAATACATGAACAGGATTAATGTACTTATTGTCGACGACAACGAAGTTGTACGGGATCTAGCTCGTCTTTCTGTCGCGCATGAACATGACATCAACGTCGTAGCCGAAGCCGGTCACGGCCAGGAAGCCATTCAACTCTGCCAGGTTTTTAGCCCGGATCTTATCCTGATGGATATCGAAATGCCGATCATGTCAGGCATCGAAGCTACACGGATCATTAAAGAAGCTTCTCCCGAGGTAAAAGTGATCATCTACTCCTCGCATTTCATGAACGAAAGCAAAGTCAAACAAAGCCTCGTTTATGCCGACAAATTCCTGGCCAAACCCGCCGGAAAACAAGAGTTGATTGCCACGATCCGGCAAACCTTCTGGGAAGGAACAGAAAAAAGCTACAATAAGCAATTGGAAGCTTCCTGACCTCCTCCAGCATTAACATAAGTCCGTTCGTTCTAAAACCATTTACCCAGGAAAGGGTTATTGGTAATTATTTAATGGCTTGAAACAGGAGCCTGAAGCGAAGCTATAAGAAGGGGGTAAACCCAGGTCAGGCGACCTTGAGCTTTTTCAGCTTTGATTTCGACAACTTCCCTTGTACAAACTCCAGGTTGAGCGTGTAGGTCTTCACATTTTTCTGGGAAGGCAGATCAAACATGGCATCCGTCATAACGGCTTCGCAGATGGATCGTAAGCCTCTGGCGCCTAATTTATACTCTACTGCCTTATCGACGATAAAATCAAGCGCCGCCGGCTCGAATTCCAGCGAGATTCCTTCGAATTCGAAGAGCTTCTTGTATTGCTTGACCAGGGCATTTTTGGGCTGGGTAAGAATAGCTTTCAAAGCCTCCCGGTCGAGCAGATCCAAATAAGTCAATACGGGCAGCCGTCCGATCAGCTCCGGGATCAGCCCAAATGATTTCAGGTCCTGCGGACTGATATATTGCAATAAATTATCCCGGTCGATCACCTCATCTTCACTACCTGAGCTAAAGCCGATCACCTGCGCTTTTACCCGTTTGGCAATATGCTTTTCTATGCCATCAAAGGCGCCGCCGCAAATGAACAGGATATTCTCCGTATTGATCTTGATCATTTTTTGTTCCGGATGTTTTCGGCCTCCCTGGGGCGGTACATATACATCCGTACCTTCGAGCATCTTCAGCAAGGCCTGCTGCACGCCTTCTCCCGAAACATCGCGGGTAATCGAAGGATTATCGCTTTTCCGGGCTACTTTATCGATCTCATCGATATATACAATTCCCCTTTCGGCCGCCTGTACTTCATAATTACATACCTGCAGCAACCGGGATAGGATGCTTTCCACATCTTCGCCGACATAGCCGGCCTCCGTAAATACCGTGGCATCAACAATGGCAAACGGTACGTTCAGGTAACGGGCGATGGTCTTGGCCAGCAATGTTTTCCCGGTTCCGGTTTCCCCGATCATGATAATGTTCGACTTTTCAATTTCGACATCATCATCGGATTTTTGGTTCAATCGTTTATAATGATTATATACCGCTACGGAGATAACCTTCTTGGCCTCATGCTGTCCGATCACATAATCATCCAGGAATTTCTTGATATCGATGGGTTTAATGGTTTTGGGAAGGGTAAAGCTGAATTGCTGGTCTTTTTTCTGGAACAACTCTTCACCGATGATCTGCTGTGCCTGGGCGACACAACTTTCACAGATATGACCGTTGATCCCGGCGATCAGTATTTCCGCTTCATCTTTGGAGCGGCCGCAAAATGAGCATTTATAATCTTCCCGTTTGGCCATTATTCGCTTTTAGCCGGTGTATTTTCATTCAGCACCTCATCGATCATACCATAGGATTTCGCCTCTTCGGCGATCATCCAGTAATCGCGGTCCGAATCTTTTTCGACCTTTTTATAAGCCTGACCGGAATGCGTGCTGATAATATCATAGAGTTCTTTCTTGATCTTCAGGATCTCCCGTGCCGTGATCTCTATATCGCTGGCCTGCCCTTCGGCGCCTCCAAGGGGCTGATGGATCATGATCCTCGAATGCTTCAGACCTGCTCGCTTACCGGCCGTACCGGCGCACAGGAGAACGGCTGCCATCGAGGCTGCAATACCCGTACAGATCGTCGATACATCCGGAGAAATATGCTGCATCGTGTCATATATCCCTAATCCCGCATAAACGCCTCCGCCGGGACTATTGATATAGATCCGGATATCACTTTTCGGATCCGTCGACTGTAAAAACAATAACTGCGCCGTAACGATATTAGCCACATAATCATTGATCGGTTCGCCCAAAAAAATGATCCTGTCCATCATAAGACGCGAAAAAACGTCCATGGTTGCAATATTCATGGGTCTTTCTTCAATAATATAGGGCGTAAGGCCACGAATGGAGCTGGTCAAATAACTATCCACATGCATGCTGTTAAGCCCCATTTCCTTAACGGCATATTTCCTGAATTCTTTATAGTCCATGTTGAATTGGTGTATTGGTTTATGATTGTTTAGTCCAGTTTTGCAAATGCTGTGTAACTTATTTTCTTGGGTTTCAATTTAAATATCGTTTTAAGATAGTCAAATATTTTATCTTCTAACAATTGATCATAGGTTTTCTTTAAATGGTCTTCCCTTTTCAAAAACTGTTCGCTCATGGCATCGATCTCCGCTTCATCTGTTTCCTGCTGGCCATAATAGGCCAATTGCTGCCTGACCATTTCCTTGGTCCTGTTCTTTAATTCCTCCTGGCTTACGGTTATATTTTCCGATTTGGCTAATTGGTTAACAATTAAGGTCCATTTTAAGTTTCTTGCAAAGCTATCATAATCCTTCTCAATATCTTCATCAGAAATCGGCTTTTCATTGCTCAGCTTGATCCATCGCTTTAAAAAGTCGTCGGGCAGGTCGATCGGGGTTTTGTCGAGCACCTCCTTGTGCATGCTTTTGCGGAGATAGGTTTCCGTCTGCTGTTCGATATAGGGTTGCATCTCTTCACCGATCCTGGCTTTCATTTCGTCTTCCGAAGTGACCACCTTCAATCCATAGATCTTGTCGAAAAAATCCTGGTCTAACGCCGCCGGCTCCCTTCTGTTGATCTTTTCAAGGGTGATCCGGCATTCAGGGCTCAACTGGTCCAATACCTCCTCCTCTTTGATCTCGAAGAAGTGCTGGCCGATCTCTTTAATGTCTTTCTCAAAAACTTTGACCCCATCGAGATCCAAATGATCACCGATCTTCATTCCCATAGCCTTTTTATGCGCCTTTTTATCCTTGAACATATCGACCGGGATAGCGGTATGATTAACCTGTCCGCCTTCTTTCAGATCCCCGTTGTCGAGTTCTTCGATACTGACATACAGGATATCATTTTCCTGAACCGCATCTTCCGGGTTGGTCATTTTACCGTACCTTAACCGCATCTGCATCAATTCCTGATCGATCAGGTCATCATCGATCGTTACCTCATGTTTCGTGATAGAAGGCTTTTTGCTCAGCATTTTGATCTCAAATTCGGGGGAAAGCCCCAGCTCATACGCAAACTGGTAAGGATTTAAGGTATTGATGTCATACCGGACCGGATGATCCTGCTTGGGTATCGGCTGGCCGAGGATCTTGATATTGTTCTCTTCCAGGTATTTTTCCATTTCGGCAATAACGATCTTATTCAGCTCTTCGGCCAATATTTGATTGCCATACATCTTCTTAATGACTCCCGGCGGCACTTTTCCCTTACGAAAGCCTTTCAGGTTCACTTGTTTGCTGTAATCCTTGATCACATGATCAACTTTCGACTGGTAATCGTTTTGTTCCAGTTCGATGGTTACCAGCGCTTTGAGGTTGCCCAGATCTTCTTGTGTAATGTTCGCCATAATAATGCTACTTAATAACGAAATATAATCCCGGATTTTCGGATATGCCGGTGTTTCTTACAGACGGGAAATGGTGCGGATGAAGGGACTCGAACCCCCACGCCTTTCGGCACTAGATCCTAAATCTAGCGCGGCTACCAATTACGCCACATCCGCAAATGATCTATTTAATTATCGGTCTGTTAATTCTATCATAAAGGGTATTCCGGTTTAGCGAACCCAGGGCCCCTAATTATCCGTAAACCCAATATTCAATTGAGTTTGCAAAATTATTCAAAATTTACTAATATTCTAACATCACAACTGAATTAAATGCTGAGGATCAGCGTTGTTATTGATGTATGGACAATCCGCGGAAAGGTTCGCCAGGCTGATGCCCTGCGGATTTGTGACCAATAAAAATCCTAATTTTACAAGCTCATCGGGTTAATCGCATGATTTCGACAAAAGTTACGCAAGCAGAGCAGGAAAGAAAGGAGATCCTGAAGAAATACAGGGCTCTCTTGCGGTCGTGCCGTCACAAACTCCACAAATCGGATAAAAAGCTGATCCGGCAAGCCTTTGAGCTGGCCCTGGAAGCCCATAAAGATATGCGGCGCAAGTCGGGAGAGCCATATATCTTTCACCCGGTGGCTGTGGCACAGATCGTTGCGGAAGAAATAGGCCTGGGAACCACATCCATTGTTTGCGCCCTGCTGCACGATGTGGTGGAAGATACGGAATATACCCTGGAAGATATCACCGACGAATTCGGCAATACTGTCGCCGACATTACCGACGGATTAACCAAGATATCGAGTGTATTCGACGTTACCGGTTCGATACAGGCGGAAAATTTCCGGAAGATCCTGGTCACCCTGGCCAAAGATGTACGGGTTATCCTGATCAAACTGGCCGATCGCCTCCATAATATGCGAACCATGGATGTGATGCCGCGCCATAAACAATTGAAGATCGCCTCCGAAACCATTTATTTATATGCTCCCCTGGCGCATCGTTTTGGCCTGTATGAGATCAAATCGGAACTGGAAGACCTGACCATGAAGTATACGGAGCCCAAAACTTACAAAGCCATTGCCAAAAGTCTGCAGGAAACCAAACGGGAAAGGACCCGCTATATCAACGAATTTATCGGTCCTATCAAAGAGGTGCTTCGCAAACAAGGCTTCCATTTCGATATCTTTGGCCGGCCCAAGTCCATATCATCCATCTGGAACAAGATCAAGAAAAAGGGCATTTCCTTCGATGAGGTCTATGATAAGTTTGCGATCCGGATCATCATCGATTCCCCCCTGGATGACGAAAAAGCGAATTGCTGGAAGGTATATTCGATGGTTACCGATTTTTATACGCCCAACCCCGACCGGCTGAGGGATTGGATATCTACCTCAAAGATCAACGGATATGAGGCTTTGCATTGTACCGTCATGGGGCCTAAGGGCCGATGGGTGGAAGTGCAGATCAGAACGCGGCGGATGAATGAAGTGGCGGAAAGAGGATATGCCGCGCATTGGCGATATAAAGACGATTCCCCCTCCGACGATTCCGCCTTGGAACAGTGGCTGCAAAAGATCCGCGATCTGTTGGAAAATCCCGATTCCAACACCTTCGATTTTATCGATGATTTCAAGTTGAATCTCTTTTATGACGAGATCTATGTGTTTACGCCCAAAGGAGACCTGAAGGTATTGCCGAAGAACTCCACCGCATTGGACCTGGCCTTCGAGATCCATACCGACATCGGATTAAAATGTCTCGGCGCCAAGGTCAATCATAAGATCGCTCCGGCCAGCCAACGGCTGAATAATGGCGACCAGGTGGAGATCCTGACTTCCAGGAAGCAACAGCCCAACCAGCAATGGCTTGACCAGGTGGTGACGGCCAAGGCAAGATCGAAGATCAAGCAAGCTCTGAAAAACCAGCGTAAGAAAATCGCCCAGGAAGGGAAAAAGATCCTGAATAATAAATTCAAACAACTGAAAATATCCTTCAATTCGGCAAACCTGAACCAGTTGCTGGAATATTACCAGGTTAAAACCAATGCCGACCTCTATTATAACATCAGCACCGGCAATTTGGATGTCAATGACCTCGATAAATTCAAAAAAACCGGGGATAAACTGAATATTGCTACCACCGGTAAGCCGGAAACACATGACAGCGCCATCGAGCAGGAGATCAAAAAGACACTGCTGAAAAATTCCAACCTCCTCGTTTTCGGTGAAAATTCGAATTCCATCGACTATAACCTGGCTCCCTGCTGCCAGCCCATTCCGGGTGATGATGCTTTTGGATTTATCAACAAAGTGAACGAACTGGAAGTCCACAAAGCCAACTGCCCCAAAGCCATCAAGATCATATCAAAGTATGGCAACAAGATCGTCCGTACCAAATGGACCAAAGAGCATAAGATCGCCTTCCTGACCGGGCTTCGAATAACCGGGCTCGACGATGTGGGTATTATGCACAATATTACCAATGTTATCTATGGCGAATTGAAGATCAACATCCAATCCATCACCATTGAAAGCAAGGAAGGTGTTTTTGAAGGAAGCATCATCCTTTATGTCGATGATACCGCCCATTTGGAGGAATTGATCAAACGCTTGAAAGCTGTCAACGGTATCAAATCCATCAACCGTCTCGAAGAAGGGCAAATGAATAAATTGCTCCGCTAATAAAAGAGAAGTAAAAAGTATTAACTTTACTCATAGCTTATGTCCGTCAAGGATAATATTGAAGAGATCAAGCAAATTTTTTCAGCTTTTTTAGAGAAGAATGGTCAGAGAAAAACCGCCGAACGCTTCGCCATACTTGAGGAAGTGTATGACAGGGATGATCATTTCGATGCGGAATCGCTTTATATCCAGATGAAAAATAACCGGTATAACGTTAGCCGGGCTACCGTATATAATACCCTGGATCTATTGCTCTCCTGCGACCTGGTCAGCAGGCATCAATTCGGAAAAAATTTGGCGCAATACGAGAAGTCTTATGGTAATAAGCAACATGATCATATTATTTGTATCGATTGTAAAAAAGTTGTCGAATTTTGCGATCCGAGGATCCATCAGATCGAGTCGATGATGGGGGAATTGTTAAATTTTAAGATCACCCACCATTCGCTTAATCTTTACGGGATATGTGGAAACTGTCAGAAACGCCGGGATCTCGAAGCCAATTCCTAACAAAAAAACCATTCATCTCATGGATTACGAAATAAGAAAAGAGGACGGTATCGTTATCGTTTCCATTGCCGGCAATTTATTTGGAGAACAGCAAACCAAAGAGATCTCCGACCAATTGAGCAACTCCGTGAACGAAGGCCAGAATCTAGTTATCGTTGATCTGAAAGAAATGAAATTTATCAATAGCCTCGGATTGAATTTCCTGCTCAGCGTGTTGACCAAAGCCAGGAAAAGCGGCGGGGAAGCTTACCTGACCAATATTTCCGATCAACTGTCGAAGTTATTGGTCATTACCAAACTCAATGCGGTATTTAATGTCGCTCCCGACCTTGAAACAGCCAAACAAAAGATCACTAATTCTACACAAGCTTAACTCCTCACTATGGCCGTAGATGTTTTACTGGGATTGCAGTGGGGGGATGAAGGAAAAGGCAAGATCGTAGATTTCCTGGCTAATGATTATGACATGATCGCCCGCTTCCAGGGCGGTCCGAATGCAGGTCATACGCTCAAGATCGGCGATACCACAGTGGTGCTGCACACCATCCCTTCCGGAATTTTTCATGATCATGTTCAAAATATCATCGGTAATGGTGTGGTGATCGACCCGGTAACTTTCAAAAAGGAAGTGGAAAAGATCAGCGGCCTGGGCATCGCAGTTGTTAAAAATCTGTGGATCTCCCAAAAGGCGCATTTGATCCTACCCACCCACCAGTTGCTCGATGCTGCCTCCGAAGCCGCCAAAGGAGCCGGTAAGATCGGATCGACGCTTAAAGGTATCGGTCCCGCTTATATGGATAAAACGGGCCGCAACGGCTTGCGCGTCGGCTCCATCGATGAACCTGATTTTCGCCAGCAGTATCAGCGTATCAAAGACCGGCATGAAAAAATGCTCGCACACTTCGATTATCCTTATGACCTTACCGAAAGGGAGCAAGCCTGGTGGGAAGGTATCGAAATGATCAAAGCGATGAATCGGACGGATATTACCTACCTGATGCATGACAGCCTTGCCTCCGGAAAAAAGGTTCTCGCAGAGGGAGCCCAGGGCTCATTGCTGGACATCGATTTCGGCACTTATCCGTTTGTAACCTCGTCCAATACCATCAGCGCTTCGGCCTGTATCGGCCTGGGGATCCCACCTTCCCGGATCCGGGAGGTTATCGGGATCACCAAAGCTTATTGCACCCGCGTAGGTAGTGGCCCCTTTCCCACGGAACTGCACGATGCAACCGGAGAATTGTTACGCGCCAAAGGACATGAATTCGGCGCCACTACAGGCCGGCCAAGAAGGTGCGGGTGGCTCGACCTTCCGGCATTGAAGTATAGCATTCTCTTAAACGGCGTCAGCCAGTTGGTGATCACCAAGATCGATGTGCTGGATGAATTTGATACTATCAAGATCTGTACCGCCTATCATGCCGATGAAAAGGATAACGGTCAGCTACCTTATAACCTGGATTTCGATACCTCCGATCTGCAATTCCGGACATTTCCCGGATGGCAACAGCCCCTTACCGGATTCGACCAGTATGATGAGCTGCCCGAGGCGGTTCAACACCTGCTCTCCTACATTGAACACCAAACCCAAACCGATATCAGAATGCTCTCCACAGGACCCGAAAGGTCCGAACTGATTGTCAGAACTGTCAATGTGTGAGCATGAAGTAAATTTTTTCCAGAAAAACTTGATAATCTCAAAAGTTAGTTGAAAATTTACATAACATCAACTTACTTAGACATGAACATCGATGAAAAAAACGACACACCTAAAGACGTCAGTTCTGCAACGTCAAAGTCGGTTACCGATACAGGTCTAGAAGGCCCTGAAAATGATGCTTACAAAGAAAAGATCCTTGCAGATCTGGATGAAGAATTCGAATCATTAGATCTGGAAGGCAATCTTAGAATGGACTTCGATGATTTCGAGGAGGATGATGAATTTGATGACTTCTAATGACCCGCTTTAGTGGAACAGCCCGCTTCCACCACTACTTATTACCTTTCAAACCCCGACAGTTTTAAGTACAAAGCCCTCAACTGGGCGCGTCAATCCGACTGCTTTTCCTACCTCGACAGTAACCAATACCCTCATGATCCCCACCGTCAGTATGATGCATTGATCGGGATCGGGGCCCATGAAGAACTTCACCTCACCGGCCAATCCGACCCCTTCGAACAACTCAAATCGTTCTATAAACGTTACCCCGGTTGGTTATTCGGATTTTTTACCTACGACCTGAAAAACTACCTGGAAAAACTAACCTCCCACAACCCGGATCACCTCCGGCTGCCGCTCCTTCATTTTTTCAGGCCCCGGATCGTTTTACAGGTATGCGATCATGAATTATCGATCTCCGGCGAGGCAGCCGATGAGATCTACCGGCAAATCGAATGCCAACCCTTACCGGATCCCCCCGACCCTTCCCTGCCAACCCGGATCCGGCATAAGATCCCAAAGCAGCAATACCTGGACACCGTGGAGCGGATCCGCCAAAACATTATCGAGGGTGATGTTTACGAATTGAACTTTTGCCAGGAATTTTTTGCAGAATCGGTGGATCTCGACCCGGTGGATGTTTTTATCCGGCTCAACCGTCAGACCAGCGCGCCCTTTGCCTGTTTGTACCGGTTGAATGATAAATACCTGTTGTGTTCCAGCCCGGAGCGGTTTTTGAAAAAATCAGGTAACCGGCTGATCTCCCAACCTATTAAAGGAACCATGCGGAGAGGCCAGACACCGGAGGAAGATGAAGCGGTCAAACAAGCGTTGGCAAATAGCGAAAAAGACAAGGCGGAAAATATAATGATCGTCGACCTGGTCAGAAACGATCTGGCTAAAAGCGCTATTCCAGGCACCGTGGCCGTGGATGAGCTCTTTGGCATCTATACATTCCGGGCGGTTCACCAGATGATCTCCACTATCAGTGCACAGATGCGACCGGATATCCATGTGGTCGACGCCATCAAAAATGCCTTTCCCATGGGATCTATGACCGGTGCACCCAAGCCCATGGCCATGCAACTGATCGAAGCCTATGAAGCCACCAAAAGAGGCCTTTTTTCCGGGGCGGCAGGTTACTTTAGCCCGGAAGGAGATTTTGATTTCAACGTTGTGATCAGGAGTATGTTATACAACCAAACCAACGGCTACCTCTCCTTTCAGACCGGTGGGGCCATCACTTTCGACTCCGATCCGGAGGCCGAATACGAAGAAAGCCTGTTAAAAGCCGATGCATTGATCAAAGCGCTGCAAGGATGAACAGGAATATATCAGCCGGAATTGAGGAGTTGCCCGATTTACGTAATTAAATCATGATTTAATTACGTAAATCCAAGGTTTATTAATTGACATTCGTGACGTTGGAATGCTCCGCTATTTCAATAAAATTGCTTTCCTGGTCAGGGGTTGACCATCGAGTCGGAGGGTGTAAAGGTATTGTCCGGCGGGTAAATGAGTGGGGGCCCAATTCAATTGATAATTTCCTGATTCCTGGTAGCTACTGACCAAGGTCTGTACTTTTTTGCCCTGCAGGTTGTAAATATTCAACTCCACCTGGCCGGCATTTTCCAGTTGATAAGTAATGCGGGTGCTGTTTTGGAAGGGATTGGGCTGATTTTGTTGTAAGGATGATTGGGTCGGTGATGGTGAATGGATTACCGGGCTTCGATTTTGCCGTTTCATCCAATCATCCGAAGAACCCGAACCTGATTGAGCCATCAAGTTATCGATCTGTTGCTGCTGGTCGGCAACGGTTTGTTGCAGATCGTCGATCTGTTGTTGCTGATCGGCTACCACTTGTTCTAACTTTTCGATCATTGCCTGCTGGTCTTTGATACCTTCCAACAGCAACGGGACCATCCTGCTGTAATCCATGGCATAAAAGCCATTATCGTCTATATTGACCACTTCCGGAAGGACAGGTTCCACATCCTGGGCGATCATACCGATCTGGCGGCCGGACTTGAATTCCTTCTCCGGGTAGCTTTGACTATCCCAGTGATAATAGATCCCTTCCAATTGCCGGATCTTGGCCATGGGATCATCTATCGTATCGGTTTGTGTTTTGTACCGG
>JANQFB010000119.1 GCA_028278085.1 Chitinophagales bacterium | reverse complement strand
GGCTTAGATGCCAGGTCCCCGAAACCAGCATGTTCTCCTCACCCAGGCTTTTTATCCATAGCAATTTGAAAACCAGCGTTCCCATGGCCTCACGGTCAGGGTATCTTTTCCGATAACCTTCGAGCGTTTGTTGCCAGCCATAGGTCATCCCGTTTTTCCCGATAAAGCGTAAGGAATCCGAAGCCCAATAACCATTCATAAAGCAGGGAATATCCCCTTTATTCCAGCATTCGACCTGTTCCCGCATGATCTTCCGGATCTCCTCCTCATCCGCAGACCGGGCCGTTTGGCCGGCGAGGGTATATGCCTGCAGGCCTGCAATTAATAAGATGACTAGTTTCATAAGGATTACTTTGATCAAGTTTGGAATACGGGTCAAAAGTAATCAATACCGCTCTATCGAAGCCGGGTAATTTAAGGCCGGATTTAGAGAAATGTAGCAAGATTGTTATATTTATCTTTTGGATTTGCAAAACACCTTTACCTAAATTGAGTTGTTATGAGATTAAAATATGTAACCCTTGCCGGAGCATTTCTGCTCTTCTTCAGCCAAAATACCCAGGCGCAGCAACATGTCGTAAAACTTAACCTGACCGGACTGGTTTTTCAAAATATCGGGCTGGGCTATGAATTTGCCTTCAGTGAAAAAGCGTCGGGGGCATTGATGTTCAAATATTTACCGGAAAGAAATCTGCCCTTTACCAATTTGTTCACCGGTACTTATGAAGGTGTGGATTATGAATCCCCCTTTGAAACTATGCGGTTTTCAGGATTCGGTTTTTTACCCGAATTCCGGTTTTATCCGATGGAACAACATACGGCACCCGCCGGATTATACCTGGGCATGTTTCTTAAGTATTCCAGCTACAAGGTAACCTCTTCCGTTACCGGTGAGTTTACCGACCCACAAGGCAATTCCGTGATCGAAACAGTCGACCTCGTCGGTGAATTCAAACCCCTGGGCGGCGGTATCGAGATCGGCTATCAATGGCTGATCAACGATCGTATTTCGATCGATTGGACCTTTATTGGTTTGGGCTTTGGTGTTGCACGGGCCTCCATCACCTTGTCCAATGATAATGTGGTTACTTCCGATATCGAAGAGGTTGCCAACGATGTCAGCACCAATACCGAATATATCGGAGCGCCGATCCTGGATGTGGGTGATCAATCGGTTACCTTATCCGTTGTTACCGGTTGGCCCAGCGTGAGAGGGGGTATTACCTTCGGCGTGGCATTTTGATCGGTTCTAGCACCGCTAAAGATCATATCCAATGAAAGCCTGGGATTTTAAGTTGAAAAATGTAGATGGCCGGATGATCGGCCCGGAAGATTATCCCGATGCCAAGGGATTTATTGTTGTATTTACCTGCAATCATTGTCCTTATGCGATCGCTTATGAAAAAAGGATCAATGACCTGGCGATGCGTTACGAACCCCTGGGATATTCCCTCCTGGCGATCAACGTCAATGATGTGAGCCGCTATCCGCAGGATTCTTTCGAACATATGCAGGAGCGGGCAAAGGCACGGGGTTTTGTGTTTCCTTACCTACATGATGAAAGCCAGCAAAGCGCCCATGATTACCAGGCTTTGAGAACCCCCCATGCTTATGTATTGCACCGCCGATCACCCGATCAACTGGAACTCATTTACCAGGGCGCGATCGATGACAATTGGGAACATCCCGGGCAAGTCAAGGAAAAATACATCGAGCAGGTGATCGATACGATGATCGCTCAGCAACCCGTATTGACGGCTCAAACAGAGCCCGTTGGCTGCAGTATCAAGTGGAAGGAATAAGTAAGCAGGTTAGTATACGATAGGAATGCATGGCTCATCCGGGTCAAAAATGAACACCCATCCTGAATTCCAGTCTCCGGATATTGACCGAATAGTTTAAAGCATTTTCCGGGTCGACGGGGTCTGTGTAGGTGATGCCCCCTTCCTGAACGGTAATCCCAAGGCCCCAGTTGATCTTAGCCAGGGGAGAGATGGGGGCCATTAATCCGAAACCGGCCGTCCAGTTCAATCCTCCCTTATAGCTAACATAAAGGTCTGCATCATTAAGACCCGATAAGCCGTAACCTGCTGAAAAATAGCCATAGGGCCGGATGATGTGATGATCTTGCCTGGCCATGATCCGCATATCGGCCACCACCGGCAGGAAGGTGATATTGGTGAATCGATGTAAGCCCACTCCAAGCCCAAGCCCCAAATGTTTCCCGAACCGATATCCGGTGGTAAACCAGGGAGATACCGTCCGTGAAGTATTTCCATTACCCGCTATAATGCTTACCTCCGTGAATGCATATAAACGGGATAGCGACTTGCCTCCTGTAAGACTCTGCTTGTATACAGGCTCCTTTTTCACCTGTTTTACCTTAGCCCGATCGAAAACAAATATGTTCCCGTCAAAACAGGCTATCCTTAGGGAATCGGAGGTGCTGTTTTCCATGATCTTTCCCCGGATCACCCAACCGTTTTCCAGGTATACCACATCCTGCACCCTTGGCTGCGCATTCCCTTTTTGAACAGCCAATGACATCATCAGTGTAATCAATCCGTAAAAAATATGGTGAAGTAAGTAATTTTTATTATATTTAGTCGTTAGAATTCCCATGGCGGCTTTTTTGGTTGGAATGAAGGTAAAAAATAGTCCATACCTTTGCAACCTATTGGCCCGCTACGGAGTCTTTCTATTAGTTGAATATACTTAACACTATCATATGCCTGTTGGCATACTGCTATAAATTGTATCATCCAAACGATTAACCCATAAACATTAAAATCAATGAAAATTTCCTTCAAACCTCTGGTAATCCTTCCCCTCTTTGCCGGTGTGTTGTTTCAATCCTGCATTAAGAACAAATGTGAAGAGACCGTAACCTACAAGGCCTACAAACCGGTCTACATGTCTTATGAGGATCTCAGGGTGTCTGTTAAGTCCGATGATCCCGGAACCCTGGAAAACCCCGGTAAGATCTATTTTAAAGACAACTATATCTACATCAATGAACATAAGAAAGGTGTTCATATCGTGGATAATAACAACCCGGCTGCGCCCAGCATTATCGGATTTATCAATATCCCGGGTAATGTGGATGTGGCGATCAAGGGCGATGTACTTTATGCGGATAGTTATATCGACCTAGTAGCGATCGATATCAGCGATCCTCTGAATGTATCCGAAGTCAAAAGGGTTGAGAACGTATTTCCTTATGTAACGGATTACTGGACCAGCGACCTCGACGAATCACAAGGTGTGGTGGTTGATTGGAACGAAGAAATGGTTACCGAAACCTTCAGTTGTAATGACCGGAGAAGACGAAATATGTTCCGGAACCAGCCGGTGGCTATGGATAATGGCGTAGACAATACCGCTAATTTTGAAGCCGGCGCCGGCAACGGAAGAAGTTCCGACGGAACGGGAAAAAGCGGTTCCATGGCAAGGTTTTCCATCAATGACAGTTATCTGTACACCATCGATCAAAGCAACCTGGAAATCTTTGAGATCTCCAATCCTTACGAACCGGTGCAGGGGACCGAGATCTGGATTGGCAGCAATATCGAGACCATCTTTCCTTATAAGGATAAGCTCTTTATCGGTTCTCAAAGCGGGATGTTCATTTTGGAGAATTCCAATCCGTCCAATCCCCATGTGATCACCGAATTTGATCATGCTACCGCTTGCGACCCGGTCGTGGTGAATGACGATTATGCATTCGTTACCCTGAGGTCGGGAAGACAATGCTGGGGTGAATTGAATCAATTGGATGTGATCAATATAGAAGATGTCTATAGTCCATGGCTCGACAGATCGTATGAAATGACAAGCCCCAACGGGTTAGGCATCAATGATAATGAAACGCTATTCCTTTGTGATGGTGATGCCGGATTGAAAGTCTATGACATTTCCGATCCTACCGACCTGAAAATGCTTAATCATTTTACCGGTCATGCCACTTTCGATGTGATCCCCAATGGCGGTATCATCATGGTGATCGGCGCAGATGGGCTCTACCAATACAGCTATGACGAGGCTTACAACCTGACCTTGCTCAGCAAGATGCCCGTCAAGAACCGCATGTAATCGAAATTTTGGGGGCTGTCTCCAAAAGGTTCGAAATAGTTGACTTGACAAAAATTTGACACCTACATTCCCTTCCCATGGAAGGGTGTAGGGTTGGGTTAATTAACACATCCGTCAAATTTTTGTCAATTTATCGACTTTTGAGGCGACCTTTTTTACTCCAAACAATACTTTTCAATAGTTTCCCGGTGCCGGGGAAATGTACGGATCAGCTCCTCCACCCTGGCCAATTCAAGATCTTCGAAGTCAAACCCCGGCGCTACCGTGCATCCGAATAGTGAATAAGCGTTTTCACCGGTTTCAACAGGATGCGCCGCCATCCAATGTCCGGCCTTGACTATTGCCTGAAATTGCTGCCCGGCTTCCGGATCGTTCCCCAGCAAGACGCGCGACAGCTCGCCGGAGGGACTGATGGTATAAAGGTGCAGGGGGCTGCCTTCGTAAAAATGCCATATTTCATCAGATCTTAACCGGTGGAAAGCGGAAAACTGATCCCCCTTTAGTAAAAAATAGATCGCTGAGCTGATGGCCCGGTCGCCGGTAAAATGATCCGGCAATCCTGCCCGGGGAACGACCAGGCCGGCTACATAAGTATTTTTATAATAACCCCCTTCGGGATGTAGGCTCAGGTCGAGCTTGTCGATCCAATATTTAGCTGATCTCATGGAAGACTTGATATTCCTGTCGTAAATAAACAGGATTCTGATGAAAAATACCACATAAATATTTAAGACCGGGAAACCTGGTGCTTACCGGTCGGTATAATACTGCAAATGTCTAATTTTACCAGTGGATCATGTCTTTCGATAGTACATACCGGCAGCGGTTTCCATTAGGCGCCGGATTAATCTTGTTGATGCTTCTGATGTACGGGTGTTCAAAGGATAAGCCGATAAGCTTGTCCGTCAAAGAGATCGGCTTACCCACCCATCATTCCATCGGCGGAGTGTTCTTTATCAGCCCGGATGTCGCTTATGCAGCCACCGGACAACGGGGAAGCACCGGGAGTGTGTTTAAAACGGCGGATGGCGGTGATTCCTGGGAGGAGGTGTATACCATCGCCGATAATAAGTTGTACGATGTCTTTTTTTTAGATGAGCAAAGAGGATATGCTTGTGGGGAAAATATGTTGGTGATCGAAACGCTTAATGGCGGCGAAAGCTGGCAGCGTCGATATTTACCCGGTCAATTGGTCGAAGACAAGCAATGGCGTATCCTCCGGAAAATTTATTTTTTCAACGACAGCACCGGTTATACGGTGGGCGGTCAGAATTTCAAGGGAGGCATCGTAGCCAAAACCAGGGATTGCGGCCGCAATTGGGATTATACCTTGTTGGACGGGGAGATCAGGGGTAGCTTTTTCCATAATGAAGCCGATATCATCGTTGGGGCCTATGGCAGTGTATATTACAGTAATGACGGTGGCTCCTATTACCATAACCCGGATCTTAAAAATGATTTTTTTGTAGCCATTGACTTCATCGATAATAATGATGGATTGATGGCCGGATATGACGGGGGTATCTATCAGACCTGCGACGGCGGCAAAACCTGGACACTCCGTAGGGCTACCAATAAGCTGCTCAAAAAAAGGGTTCATTTCAACGATATCCGCTACGTATCGAAAAGCAAAGTATATATCGCCGGTAATGAAGGCTTGCTGATGGTATCCGACGATGGAGGAGAACATTGGCAGTTGATCGAAGGCTTTACCACGCTCAACCTGCACAGGATCTTTATAGGTGATGACGGCAGCCTGTATTTACCTTCGGACGAAGGACGGATCTTTACCTTTACCCCTTAGTCCTTTTGCACTAAAAGTTGTATCCGAATCCCCATTCGACAAAGTCGGCCAGGGTAAGGTCTGCTTTTATATACAAGCCGAGATATAATCGCGTGGCTTTCGTGGTATTGTTATATAGGGGATAATATTGGATACCATACTTGTTGCAGGTCATCAGGGTAAGCCAGGGAAGCAGGCCGAGCTGATTGACAGGAATACCTTTAATAGCCACCCGGAAGGGATTATATAGGTTGACTCCTGCCTGAGCGATCACACTGAAACGGCCCATTTTCAACTCGTCGCCAATAAAGATCACCCAATTGGAAGATCTTAATCGTTCCTGCCGGTCAAATAATTCCTGGCTGATGATATAATCATAGTAACTCGTGTAATAATGCATATGAAATCCTACATGCAGGTCATGGATCAAGCCAAACCTACGCCCCACGTAAAAAGAAGTCGTATAAACCGGAAACTTGGGCCCTCCGCCGGGTAAGGTTGACCGGGCATATTCGTGCAAGCCCAGGCCCAGCCGGATCGTGTAGTTCATCTTGCGTCGGATAGTATCGGGCGGGATAACCCTGAAATCCAACGGTTTTTTCCGGGGATAAAACTGGGCGGACAGGTTGAGGGTAAATATATTGCTGCCGAGGTTGGGCACCTGTACTTGTCCGTTGGAAAAATGAAACCACGATAGGCCTATTCCCGGAAACCAGTGAGGGCTGCCCCGCTTTTTCAGTGACAAATGATGGAAAGTTCCGTTGGTCAGAGCAGAGCCGATCAGTACATTGTCAGGATTATCGGTTTTATGGTAGGGCTTGCGGAAATAGGCCAGTCCCATACCGTTACTGTAGTAGAGATACCAGTTTCTGTTGCGCTTGTTGAAGAAAGTAATGTTTGGAATGATGGCCACGAAAGGCCCCAGGATATCCCGGTTACCCTGATCCCCGGCCAGGATGGTAAAACCATATTGCGGGAAACGGAATGATCGATGCCAGGGCCGCCTGCCCGTTGTCTGGAAACCGATATTGCAAGAGAGTAGCCTGGCAAATGTAAGGGTGCCCGGGAATTCCGCATTGACCAATGTTCTGCCGCCATGAAGCTGTAGGTCGTAGCTGATATTCGGGTGGGCGAGATCCTCCCCGGATACCTGAGCAATGGATAACGCCGGACCGAGTAAAAGAAGTATGCCGAATATGATACCTGGTGGCCGGGATCCTGTTGCTTTGCTGGACATGATAGGATTTCGAGGTTGTCGGTCAAAATCTGAATCCGACCGCCATTTCCAGGTGATCGGCCGTACCATAATGGGATTTCAGGTAAATGCCGGTAAATAATTGATGGTCCCAATAATAATATTTCATGCCGACCCGGTTATAGAAAAAAGCAGGGGTCAGGAACAATTTATGCAGGTAAAAACCGAATTGGCCGATCACGGCGAGTTTATTGATCCAGATCTCATCCCCGATCTCCACCGCATAACGCATGGCCCGGACATGCCTGTTTTCTTCGAATAACTCATTATTCACGATAAAATCATAAATGCTGGTATTGTATTCGTAATTGATCCCTACCGATAGTAAGTTCGCATGGCCGATATGCCTGCTTACCGCTAAGCTGGTGATATAAACCGGGTATCGCGGCCCCCCCGGAACAGTGGTTTCCTTGAGCCCCAGGGCTAATTTCCAACGGATATTCCATTTGGAAGGCAGTGGCGGCAGGGCGGTGGCTTTTTTCGGCGGACCCGGTGGTTGCAGGAAGTATCGCCCTCCTATCATTCCGCCGGGGATATTCAGACCCAGGTTCGGACTTTTAAAAGAAGCATTGGAAAAATGTTTGAAAGTAGCGCCCGCCCGGAAGTATATGTTTTCCGACACCTTCCAATGGGCCAGCAAGCTGATAAATGTAATGTTGTTGAGATGCGAGCCGATAGCCACGTTCTCGGCATTTTCCTTTCGGTCATAAATATTATTGAACCAGGCTATCCCGCTGCCGCCCCGAAACTGAAAGCGGAAATTGTCGGATTTAACGATATCCAGATCAAGGAAGGGGAAGAGACTGATGGCAGAACCGATCAATGCCGTATTGCCCAGGTCGGTATAAGCCAGCGAAAGGCCATAGGCAGGGTATTTATGGTATTGGCTCCATAGTTTTTCTCCGGATGTTTGCTTCAGGAAAACCAATTCGAACATCGGCGAATTCCGGTAAGTGAAATGCGATAGTTTACGGGTGTGCTTAACGATCCTGGCATATTGAAAGTTGAATTCGAGTCCTGTTCCGGGGCCAAAAACAGATTTGCTGCTGTCTTGCGCAAACCCGCCCGACCATCCCAGGCATACAAAAAGGACGATGCCCGAAAGCTTCCGGTATATGTTGATGGATCGCATGCTATTATAGGCGCTTATGCGAATTTAAGGTTTTCAGGGCTTTCGGTTAAAATAGCGGAACAAAGGGTAAGAAAAATTTATTTATGAATTGTTAAAGTCTGAGGGGTATTATTCTTAACTTGCCGAAGGAGCGCTCTTGTGAAATAGCATATTCCCAAATCGTAGATGCCGTAATATTACTGACCATTGATGAAAAAACTAGCTACCTGGTTCTTACAGGGGCTTGTCTTAATAGCTCCAATAGCCATAACCGTTTTCGTTGTTTTCGAGATCGTTGTCATCGTCGGGTCCTTTTCCAGCCGGGTATTTAAAAGGATCGGTATGGAAGAGATCCATCCCATCGCCGACCCTATCATCGGATTCGCAGCGGTAGTGGCGATTATCGTGCTGATCGGTTTTTTAAGCTCTACCTTCTTTTTCCGGCCTATTTTTGCTTTCCTGGAGAATATGTTCAACAATACCCCGCTGATCAAGATCATATTCTCAGCGATCCGGGACCTGTTTTCCGCTTTTATGAGTGATAAACGAAAATTCAACCAGGCGGTTTTGGTAGAGATCGGGAGTAGCGGGGGCTTGCAAAAGCTAGGTTTTATTACCTCCTCGGACCTGACCGACCTGGGTATGAAAGATAAAGTTGCGGTGTATTTACCGCACTCCTACAATTTTTCGGGAAATTTGTTTATTGTTTCCCAAAAACGGATCACACCCCTGGAAGAAGTATCCAGCACCGAATTGATGAAATTCATCGTTTCGGGGGGTGTTACCGAAATTGAAGAAAACAAATAAACATGAAGAAAGCCATCCTGATCTTTGTTTTGCTGGCCCTTGGCAACTCATCGGCCAACAGTTGGGGGTTTTGGGCCCATAAACGGATCAACAGGATTGCCGTGTTTACCCTGCCGCCGGAAATGTTCGGCTTCTATAAACAAAACATCGAGTTTATCACCGAGCATGCGATCGATCCGGATAAACGGCGGTATGTCAGCAAAATGGAAGCACCCAGACATTTTATCGACATCGATCATTATGGCGAATATCCCTTTGAAATGGTTCCCCGGCGGTGGTTCGACGCGGTGGACAAATATTCCGAAGATACCTTACAGGCCTATGGGATCGTACCCTGGCATATCTACCGCATGATGACCTGGCTGACTTCCGCCTTTAAGGAAAAAAATGAAAAAAAGATCTTGCAACTGTCGGCTGATATCGGCCACTACATCGGCGATGCCCATGTACCCCTGCATACTACAATCAATTATAACGGCCAGCTCACCGGGCAAAAAGGGATCCACGGATTTTGGGAAACCCGCCTGCCGGAGTTGTTCGGCGAAGACTACGATTACTTTGTGGGCAAAGCCAGCTATATCAAACAACCGCTGGATCTCATCTGGGAGATGATCCTGCAAAGCGCCGCTGCCAAAGATTCGGTGCTGTTATTCGAAAAGCAGCTCACCGACGAATATCCGGCAGATAAAAAATACGGATTCGGAACCCAGGGGCAACAAACCTATAGCCGCGAATTTTCCGCCGAATACCATCGACGGTTAAATGGCATGGTCGAACGGCGGATGCGATCAGCCATCCTGAATGTCGGTAATATCTGGATGACCTGCTGGGTCAATGCCGGCCAGCCCAACCTGGGAGATTACAAAACCGTGCAGATCACCGAAGAGGATCAGAAAGCCTTTGATAAAATAGATGATGATTTCCAAAAAGGTAAGATCCACGGCCGGGAACATGATCATTAAGGATCGAAAAATTAGAAATGTCTGAAAAAATGCCAGGAGATCATTTAAGGTACCTTATCAACCAAGCGAGGAATTTTGAATGCTGAAGTCGGAATGAGGAATGAAGGAAGACATTTTTTACTTCATCATTCCTCATTTAAAATTCATCATTCTTTCCCAGACGTAAATGATGTCGAAGATAGGATCCGGATCCTTACTGGTTGATAGATTAACCGGATGCAAATGATCAGCACCTTAAATTATTGCATCTTTTCTTTCGACTGGCGGATCTTTTCCCCGTAGCTTCTGAACACCCTGTTCCGCTCTTTTTCAGAAGTGCCGCTGATCAGTGTGCATTTACTCAACAGGTTCTTCACCCAGGCATAGGTGCTGTCGAAAAATCGTTGGCTCGTAGTGCTCATAAGGTTTAAACCGTTACTGGTTACATAGGTAACACAAGCATTGTCCATTTTTACCAGGATCGTATTATCCGCATGGAGCACTTCATTGTAGTAAAGCTTAAAAGTATCTTCCCGTCCAACCGGCTTTTGCCCGTGGATATATTTAAAGCCATGTACCGCCAGGTCGCGGGTATGGTCCACAAGTTCCCCGAGCTTATCACACAAGAACCCCGCCGTGGCCGGATCTTCAAAATAGCCCGATTCCCAGTAGTATTCGATCTGTTTCAACGTGCTGTCGATCGTTTCGGCATTGATAACCTCTATGGAAGGGATCTTGACATATAAGGAACGGATCTTTCTGCTGAGCTCATCGATAGCCTCGTCCCGCTGGTCAAAACCAAAGCTCACACCTTCGGCGGATTCGAAGTTCAGAATGGTCTTTTTCCAGAAAAAGAATTTAAAGGCCGCTATCTCAGGCACCTGTAGCAAATGAAACAAGGGAATATCATTGGCGATGTAGATCACCTCTTTCTCCTCGAAGGTCGAGATCTTTTCCAGGTCAGCCAGGATGGTTTCCAAATAGTTTTTAAAATTGAATTGGTGCTCATCGATCGCCTCATAATGAAAAGTAATATTATGCGAAACCTGGTTGAGGAGAGCATCGAGCGAAAGGCCGAATTCCGAACACAGGAGCTGCGTTTCTTCCAGGGTAAGCTGTGTTTCATTGCGGATCCTGCGGTAGGCGCTGTCAGTGCTGATATTCAGCAAGTCTGATAACTGATCCACCAGGGATATATTGGGTGGCAGATTATCTTTGAGCTGCTGCATAAATAACTGTTGGATATTGGGCTGCATATAGGTATCCGATTTGCCCGGGAGATCGATGCTCCTGAGTCTTCTGCTCTTTAAATATAGAATAGATTTTGATAAAATTCCATTCCCTATGGATCCATTTTCCGATTATCTCCAAAATCCCTGCCGAAGGGTTGCAAAATCTGCAAATTTCCCGGGGATCGGTTCGTTTCCCATCCGGCCATTGCAAAATTTACAAAACCGGTAAGCCGCCTGGTAAAAGTCGATTTGTGTCTGGCGGTTTTTGGGCATAGTTTAGCAGTAACAAAAGGATGACGAAAGATACCATAAACAAACGAACACTATCAATTGATATGATCATGGAAATTTTAGCATTTATTCATAAGATCAGGAAACAGGATATTTCCGCCAAAAGCAAACGCTCGAAGATGTATATCACCCCGGTCGTTTCAGCATCTGACGAACAGGCATTTATTGAAATTCCGGTGGCTTTATATGCCTCCGATAAAAACTGGATCCGGCCGCTCGATAAAGATATCAAAGCCGTATTCGATCCCGCCAGGAATAAGCTGTTTAAGAATGGAGAGGCCCGCCGTTGGATACTGGTGGATGGAGAAGGTAAGGGGATCGGCCGGATTGCTGCTTTTATCGACCGGAACAGGGCCGGCAGTTTTAAGCAGCCTACCGGAGGGATTGGTTTTTTCGAGTGTATCAATAATACCGAAGCGGCTTTTCTGCTTTTCGAAACCGCAAAAACCTGGTTGGAAGACAGAGGGATGGAAGCCATGGACGGACCCATCAATTTCGGAGAAAAAGATCGCTTCTGGGGCCTGCTGGTCGAAGGCTTCCATGAGCCCGCCTATTGTAATAATTATAATTTCCCCTACTACCGGGAATTATTCGAAGCTTATGGTTTCCAAACCTATTTCGAGCAGCTCACATTTCTGCGGCAGACAGCTACCCCGATCCCGGAAAAGTATCGGCAGAAAGCAGCTAAAATTGCCGAGGACCCGAAATATACCTTTGAGCATATCCGCAAAAGCCAGCTTGAAAAATATACCCTTGACTTTTTAACCGTGTATAACCAGGCCTGGGGAACCCATGATAATTTCAAAGCCATGCGCGTTGAACAAGCCCGGTCATTGATGAAACAATTAAAACCGGTCATGGATCCGCTGTTGATCTGGTTTGCCTACTATGACGGGCAGCCGGTCGGTTTTTTTATGATGCTTCCGGAATTGAACCAGGTATTCAAAAGGCTCAATGGTCAATTAGGCCTGATCGGTAAGCTTAAATTTTTATATTACCGGTGGATAAAAGTGATCACCAGGATTCATGGCGTAGTTTTCGGTATTGCACCCGAACACCAGGGAAAAGGCCTGGAAGGGGCTATCATTATGGCAGCAGCCAACAAGCTGCAACCGTTGAAGCAATATAAAGATATTGAAATGACCTGGATCGGCGACTTCAATCCGAAAATGATCAATGTGGTGCGGTCTCTGGGTGTGGAAACCTATAAGAAGCATATTACTTACCGGAAGTTATTTGATGCGTCCATACCCTTTCAGCGGTCGCCGATCATCAAATAAGCGATCGTATGAAATATTTAATGAACATACCCCGACGTTTGCTTGCCATCGTCTTTTTGGCCGCTTGTACCTGTACATTGCAGGCCCAACCCTATGTAGACATTCTGGATCTGGGATGGCAGCAATATCAACCGGTGAACTATAAGTCTATCGACGGCGCAAAGCTTAGGTCGCATCAGATGACGGGCAACCTGTTCCTGCCATTGGTCCGCAAAAATAAGGATGTGCTGATCGTCGGAGGCGGGTTCAGCAAGACAGATCTTCAGTATTCGCATCCTTCATCCGATATCGAAGGCCGGGAGGAATTTTACCAACTATCTATGCCGCTTGGCGGGACCAAACGATGGCGCTCCGGTGATGAAAGCTATCAAAAGTGGCAAACCCTTTTCCTGGTCATACCCAGGATCAGCTCGGATATG
The DNA here is from genome assembly GCA_028278085.1 of Chitinophagales bacterium. Classification (GTDB taxonomy): domain Bacteria; phylum Bacteroidota; class Bacteroidia; order Chitinophagales; family JANQFB01; genus JANQFB01. Next base: position 16,194 of record JANQFB010000119.1, on the reverse strand, counting down.
AAAGAACTAACCGCCGAAGATCTTCAATTGGGGGGAGTGGTTGTATGCACCTACCAAAAACAAGAAAACCTGAGCTATAAGTTCGGACTATATTATAACCGGGAGTATTTCGGGAATTTCTTCATGCCCCTTGCCGGATTGGATTGGCGGGTCGGTGACCGGCTGAATATTTTTGGGGTGCTGCCGGGCAGCATGAACATCGAATACCGGATCGGCAAACGGTTTTATACCGGTCTGGCCTACCGGTCGATCACCACCTCCTACCGGCTCTCCACCGCGCAAAACAGTCCCTACGTCAGGGAAGGACACAACTTCTGGGGCCATAATCAATTAATGGGGTTCTGGGATTGGTATCCGATGAAAAAAATTGTCATTTCCACAAAGTTGGGGCATACATCCTGGCGGAATTACCGGCTCTTTCACCGGAACACAAAGATCACCCGGGAACATAGCACAACCTATAACCCCATACAAGACGGATTCTTTGCCACCCTCACCCTGGCTTACAGGATCCGGCTGGATAATTAAAACCGATTACCATGGTACAACAAATGATCTTATTGCTGTTACCGGCAGCGCTGCTGGTTTTATGTCGCAAAATTAAGTGGATGAACTGGGTTGGCCCCGTTGTTTGGAGTTATGTGTTGGGGATCTGCTGGGCTAATATTCCGGGCTTGCCATTGGATACCGGTGCCGCCAGGCAATTGACCGATCTGTCGGTTCCCCTGGCCATTCCATTATTGCTTTTTTCCGCTAATCTTGGCGGATGGCTGAAAACCGCCAGGAACACTTTGATCTCATTCGGGCTTTGCATCGGCAGTGTGCTGATCATGGCCGCCTTTTCATCCTGGATTTACCGCGATGCCCTGGCAGAAAGCTGGAAGTTAGCGGGTATGGCAGTGGGTGTATATACCGGCGGAACACCCAATATGAATGCCATCGGCCTGTCATTAGGGATTTCGGAAGAAATTTTCCTGTTGATGAATACGGCAGATATGGTTTGGGGAGGCTTGTACTTTCTTTTTTTGATCACCGTTGCCCAGCGGTTGTTATTGTATTTGCTGCCGGCCTTTCTTCCGAAGTCGGACAATCCTGTCAATACCCCTGCGGAACCGGCAGGCCCCCGGTTAACGCTTGGGAGTAAGCTAAAAGCGATTGTTGCGGCATTAGGGATAGCTTTTGCGATCTTGGCGGCAGGGGCAGGCCTTTCCTTCCTTGTCGCCGGCAAGATCTTACCCTTGATCGTGATCCTTACGGTTACCAGTCTGGGTATCCTCGGATCCCTGATCGGCAGGATCAAACGCAATCCCTATACATTTCAGACAGGTGAATATATTCTGCTGGTGTTTTGTTTATCCATCGGCGCCCAGGCCAATATCGGCGAATTGTTACAGTCGAGCACACAGATATTTGAATTTGTAGGCTTGGTGATGTTCGGATCCATCGCCATTCACATTCTGTTGGCGGCTTTTTACAGGATCGATGCCGATACGGTCCTGATCACTTCCGCGGCGGCTGTTTTCGGTCCTGCTTTCGTCGGCCCCGTTGCCACCGCCCTCAACAATCGTTCATTGATCGTTGCCGGCATGACAACCGCCTCTATCGGGTATGCGATCGCCAACTACCTGGGTCTGGCCTTTGCCTCCCTCTTTTAAGGTTTCGACAATCATCAGACCGTCGATATTTTGCTTAATTTTAGTGCACAATGTCAGGAAAGGACTCATGTACCGGATAAATAATCTTATCATATGCATCTTCGGCCTTTTGACCGGGTGGAGCTGTGCTTTAAGCGGGCAGATACCTACGGTAGGCCTGTTTACCTATGAACCCGGCTCCTATAACGGCTATACCCTGATGGCGCCGCAATCTTCCGATACCACCTATCTCATCGATAACTGTGGCCGGGTGATCCATAAGTGGTCGAGCAGCTATCGGCCGGGAAATATGGTATACCTCTTGGAAAACGGTGATCTGCTGAGAACATGCCGTTTACCCAACAACTCCTTTTCGTCCGGTGGTGGCGGGGGAAGGATCGAAAGGATCAGTTGGGATGATCAGTTGGTTTGGTCATGGGAATATACCAGCACCTCCTTTCTACAGCATCATGATATCGAACCCATGCCGAATGGGAATATTTTGGTCCTGGCCTGGGAATATAGATCCGGCGCCGAAGCCATCGATGCCGGCAGGGATCCCTCCATTTTGACCCAGGGTGAACTATGGCCCGAACACATTGTCGAAGTAGAGCCGGTCGGGAGCGATAGCGGCCGCATTGTCTGGGAATGGCATTTATTTGATCATATCATTCAGGATTTCGATAATACCAAAGATAACTTCGGGGTTGTTGCCGATCATCCGGAGCTGCTTGACCTGAACTACGTTAGCGGCGTAGGGGTGCCCGATTGGGTACATGCCAATGCCATCGACTATAATCCCGAGCTGGACCAGATCATGATCTGCTCCCGGAAAATGGCAGAGATCTATGTTATCGATCATAGCACCACCACCGCAGAAGCCGCCGGGCATACCGGGGGTAACAGCGGCAAGGGTGGAGATTTCCTGTATCGATGGGGTAATCCTTTGGTATATGACAGGGGTGATGCCACTGATAAAGTTTATTATGCACCGCATGATGCCCATTGGATCCCTACAGGTTTTCCCGATGCCGGAAAGATCATGATCTTTAACAATGGCTTGCTGCGGCCGGAAGGAGACTATTCGTCCGTTGACATCATCGATCCGCCGGTTGACCAAAACGGTCACTACACCATCGACGGCAGCCAGCCCTTCGGTCCCCAACAATTATTCTATCATTATGCTGCGCCGGTTCCGGACGATTTCTATTCCCCGCGGATCAGCGGCGCTCAGCAATTGCCGAATGGAAATGTTTTGGCTTGTTCCGGCGTACAGGGTTGGCTCTTTGAAGTCGATCAGCAAAAGGAGCTGGTATGGGAATACCGTATTCCCATCGACAATAACGGTATCGTTATCCAGGGTAACCCTCCCTTGGGAAACACCCTGTTCCGTGCCTACCGCTTGCCGGTGGATGATCCCAGGCTTGTGGGTCTGGAATTAAGCCCGGGATTACCGATCGAAAAAAATCCTTTCCCGGATAGCTGCAAGATCCATGAACCGATTGCCCATATCCATGAAAATATCATCAGCTACTTGAAAATATTCCCGAATCCTGCCGGTGATCATTGCTGGGTGGAGTGCCCGGATGCTATCGGTAATTCCATCGAGGTTTATGCTTTAACCGGAAAGAAGGTGTTCCGGGTCCATACCTCGTTAAAACGGACCCGGATATATATTGGAGATCTGCCACCGGGCATGTATTTTGTAAAGATCGGGGATGTTGCAACCGAAAAATTGATCATCAGCCGGTAAGAACGGCGCATTTTTATTGTTTCACCGAAAAACGAAGATCATGACCAAAGATGAAGTGCTTGCCGAATTAAAGACCTATGGCAATGAAAATACCAAGAAAGTTTTCCTGAATCATGGTGCCAAAGAACCTTTTTTCGGGGTAAAGGTGCAGGATCTGAAAAAGATCCAGAAGAAGGTCAAAAAGGATTATGAACTGGCAAAGGATCTGTATAATACCGGGAACTCCGATGCCATGTACCTGGCCGGTTTAATAGCCGATGAAGGTCAAATGACCAAAAAAGACCTGGAGTCATGGGTAAAAGGGGCCTATTGGTATATGATAAGCGAATACACCGTGCCCTGGGTTACGGCCGAATCGGCGCATGGCTTGGAGTTGGCCTTGCAATGGATTGAATCCGATGAAGAGATGATCGCTGCAGCGGGCTGGGCAACCATTTCCTATATGCTGGCGCTAACACCGGATGAAGAATTGGACTTGAAATTGCTCGATCAGTTGCTCGACCGGGTCGAAAAGGAGATCCACCGGTCCCCTAACCGGGTAAGATATGTTATGAATGGCTATATCATCGCCCTGGGCTCCTATGTGAGTGAATTTACCGAAAAAGCGATCGAGGTAGGAGAGAAAGTCGGGAAAGTCCGTGTCGATGTCGGCAATACCGCCTGTAAGGTCCCCCTGGCGCCGGATTATATCAAGAAAGTAATCGACCGGGGAAGCATCGGCAAGAAGCGCAAAACCGCCCGGTGCTGAGTGCCGCTGATCGAAGGATCAGTTCTTCCGGATCACGGGCAGCTCCACAAAGGAGGGGTGGTCCTGGGATCGGGAGACTTCAATGGAAGCATTACCCCAGGAAGGGATCTTGGCAAAGGAATTATAATCGTGCATGGCCACGGAAACTTTGATCCGCTGTCCTTTTTTCAGCAGGATCGAAGTAGGCATAAGCGCAAAATTAATGGGGGTGATGGCCCCGGGCTCGAGCGGCTGCGCGTCTTTTCTTTCAAAGGTATGATAGGGAATATCCAGGTCAAAGGGGTGGTCCGTTCCCGGTTCCCGGTGATGGATGGTCCGGAATTGACCTTCGGTAATATAATGCACTTCACCATTTTGATCGACGGCCTCCAGGTATACAAACAATAAACAGTCATCCCGGTTAGCGGAAATGTTCAGGTTGACGACCGGAAATCCGGTGATCTCCATATCCGCATCCAGGGGTTGGGAGGTGTAAGACAGGAGGTATTTACCCGCCTTCTTTCGATCCTTGAAAATGACCGGCCTGCCGATCTGTGTCCACCACCGGTTGGTCCAGCCTGTTCCGGCGCGCAGATCTCTCCGGTAAACATCGGAAGCCTTCTCATCGGTCGGTTTTTGAGAGCTGAGCAGGCTGTCGGCCTGAAAATACCATTGCTGAGGCGTTGTTCCCGCCACCGGCCAGGTATCGGTAGTTTTCCATTTTTTTTCAACCAGGGTATAATAGGTGAGGGTGTTTTTTTGCTTCGTAGCCTGCAGGCTATCACGTAGGTATCGATCGAAAAAATTCAGGCAAACCTGGTGATGGAGCTCCAGGTCTTGCTTTCTATCCGCCTTTTCCGGTAAAAAGGGACTGGCATTCCTTCTACCGCCATGATCCCAGGGGCCGATGATCCCCGATACCGGAGAATGGTAGGTATTAAATAATTTCAACACCCCCTGGGCCGTACCGGCATCGAACCAACCGCCCCAGCTAAAGATCGCCACCTCCTGTTCCTCTACAATATCCCGGTATGTGAAGGGGCTGATCATTTTCAGGTCAACGCCATGGAGCACGTCATCCTTGAAGGCGATATTATGGACTGCATGATAGGTGGAGATATTGTCTTTATGATCCTGGACAGCCGCGTTGAGCATATCCCCTTTTTTATCGACATCGACTTTTTTGACCCCTTTGAAAAATATCTTTTCCAGGCCTTTGGTCATATCCTCGATATCATGATTGTCCATGCGTTCGTTCTCAAACGACCAGCGGGCGATAAAGCGTTCATTCGGCACGCCTCCCGGAAAAGCGATGTCGTCGTAGAGGTCGAAATCCGAAAACATCGGGATCACCGCTTTGACGGCCGGATGTTTATTCGTCGCCATGAAAGCGGCTGCATTGCCGTCATACGAAATGCCGATCGCCCCGACTTTTTGGTTACTCCAGGGTTGTTGGACGATCCATTCGGTCAGGTCATAACCGTCGCGGATCTCCTCTTCGCTCCACGGGCCATTGGGCCGGCAGCCGAAGGAGGCGCCGGTTCCCCTGACATCGGCAACGATCAGAGCATAACCATGACCGGTGAAAAAGGATTTCCACTCGTCTTTGGCCGGCGGGACAAACCATCCCAACGGACCTTTGATGTGATAATTCCGCCAATACCGGGTTTGGACCACCAGCGCCGGGATCCGGGCTCCTTTTTTTAATCCTTTGGGCAGGATCACATCAACGGCCAGTCTGACAGAATCCCGCATCGGGATATAGATGGAGTGGTTGGAGTAATTCCTGTATGCCGCCTTTTGCAGGTGAACAGGCCTGCCAAATACCTCTTTAACAGGCTCTTTCTGCGCAAATGAGCCGGTAGGTAAGCATACAAAGGGCCAGCAAATCAACAATAACCACCGCAGCATAAATACAAAACTAGGGATATGTATGAATAGAAAGTATGAATTATGGTAAGTTTATACGGAATTAAGGCGACAATGATTCTTATTTCGGCAGGATAATTCCGACTGCCGGGGGAATCGTTTGCGGAATACGGCCCTGGATTTTTGTATCCTGAATAAACGGGGTTTGGTAATAAAGCCATATTTTTAGGGAACTATGGGCCTCAAAAAGTTAATACTCCTCATTTTCCTGGCCGGCCTTGGAGGAAGCCTGAGCGCTCAGCAAGCGCAGTTCCAGGTCGATGCCACCGGTACCGATGCAACCATTGATTCGGCCATCAGCTATTCCCTGGATATCTTGAGTCAATACCTTTTTTCAACGATCCCTATCAAGGTTAAGATCAACTATACCCCGATGACCCAACTCGGCCCTCTAGGGATAACTTTTCCCAATGGCATCAAAGATTTTCCCAATGCCCCAGAGCCGGGGACCTGGTATCCAACCTGCCTGGCCAACGCGATCAACGGTACCGAATTGAATCCCAACCAGTCGGATATGGATGTTTTTTTGAACAGTGATCTGACCTGGTATTTCGGTACCGATAGTAACCCGGCTCCGAATGAACACGATTTTGTGACCGTTCTGTTACACGAGATCTGCCATGGTCTGGGCTTCCTGTCGCTGGCAAAGGTGGAACAAGGATTGGGCTCCTTCGGGGAGCTGACGGCTGTGGATTTTGCACCTTTGTCGCCGAGCTTTCCTTTTCCGGATCAGATGGGCCTGCCTTCAGCCTTCGACCTGTTTTTAGTGAACGATAGCATTAAAGTCCTGACCGATACCGGGATCTTTCAAAATCCTTCCACCGCCTTGATGAGTGAATTTACCGGCAACCAGGTTTATTATAACGGACCTTTCGGCGTGGCTGCCAACCAATCGGATATGCCCAAGGTCGAGGCGCCCCAGGTATTTCTGTTAGGGTCGAGCATGACGCACCTGGATGAAAACGCCTATCCGGCCGGAGATATCGATGCCCTGATGACGCCTTCTTCGGCTCCGGGCGAGGTCAATCATAGCCCGGGCCCCATTGTGTTGGGGATGCTTAAAGATATCGGCTGGCCGGATGCTGAGGATACGACAACTTTTGTGGGCGCCGAATGGGGGATCGAATCGCTATCGGTCTATCCGAATCCCTTCCAAAGCAGGATCACAACCCGGTTTCATCTCACCCGGGCACAGCCGGTAAAAATAACGGTGTTGAACCCTTTTGGACAGGTAGAAGAAGTTTGGTCGGATGAAATCCGGCATCCAGGTCTTCATACCCTGTACTTCAACACCGGCGACCTTGGAAAAGGTTGTTATATCCTGCAAGTAACAGGCAGCGATTTCCAAATAACACGGAAACTGATCAAAGTAGCCGATTGACCAGCGTTTAGGGGAATCATTTTAGCGGGAGTCAGGGGAATTTTTGATATTCTTCCGCAACATCCCTATCTTGCCTGTGATATTTAATCTTCCATTCAATAGGTATTCTTAATCCTCAAACGAAACTTCTCATGAACGAAAAAAAACCAGGAGTATATACCCAGGAAACGCCCGGCGCCCAAATGATAACCGGCGTCAATACTTCCACAGCAGGTTTTACCGGTATCCCGGATGCATTCTGCACGGATGAGAGCGATTATAACAAACCAGTACTGATCACCAGTTGGCAGGCCTATCAACAGCAATTCGGCGGCCTGTATTTCAGCCGGTTTTTAGCACAAGCCGTTTACCAGTTTTTCCAATTAGGTGGCACTATCTGTTATGTGGTCACTATCCCGGAAAACGGAGGGGCCTATGCCACCGCCCGGTGGAAAAATGCAATGACCATCAACGCTGTTTCGAAAGGGGTATGGGGGAATATATTAACGGTCAATATAAAACCCTATCCGCCCGGAGGTAAAGACATCAATAGTTTTACCTTGTCGGTGCAATATGTTTCGGCAAGTAAACTGCAAAAACAAGCCCCCGTCGATCCCGGGCAATCCCCCGACCTTGAAGGGCTGTTGCAGGATTATATCGTGGACAATGCTCTCCAGCCGGTGACAAACGATAATAACCAATGGGTTTATACGCTGGAAACGTATACGAATACCGGTATTTCAGGCCTAAAAGATACGGTCCGGAAAATTAACGAAAACTCACTTTTTATCAGGGTTACTGCCGGGGATTCCTGGCAGAATGTTGCACTGCCGGATGATGGAAACCTCGCATTGGCCGGAGGCAAAGATCCGGAATGGGTGTTCTTTAACACGGATCCTACCGAAGGGATAGGCGCGCTTGGTTCCCTATCCTCCAATGAAGTGAATATCACCCTTGCCCCGGACCTGGTGCTGAAAAGCCCGGCCGATCAATTGAGTGTTCAAAACGAGATCCTGTTGTTCAACGAGCAGCAACAAAACTTATTTTTCATTGCCGATCCGCCCTTAGGACTTTCGGTTACGGATATCAATAATTATAAATCAGGGGTCATTTCAGGCAAATCTTACAATGCCCTGAATTCTTCCTATGGGGCGCTATATTATCCCTGGTTTACGATCTATGATCCGGGCAGCCAAATGCAGTTGCTGGTACCGCCGTCAGGTGGGGTGGCCGGTGTTTATGCCGCAACCGACCAGCAGGTGGGCGTCTGGAAATCACCAGCTGGTGTAAACGACGGCCACTTATCCACGGCTGTTTTCCTCAACCAAAAAATTACCGATGCCGACCAGGATATCCTCAATCCCAATGGGATCGATGCCATCCGTGACCTGGTCAATTATGGCATAACCGTTTGGGGCGCCCGCACCTTGTCATCGGATCCCCAGTGGCAATATATCCAGGTCCGCAGGTTGTTGATCTATATCGAACAATCCCTTAAAAGCGGATTGGCCTGGACTGTTTTCGAACCCAGCGATCCGAAACTATGGTCGGCTGTCAACCGGGATATCACCACTTTCCTGACCCAGATCTGGCAGGAAGGCGCCCTCTTCGGCAGCACTGCAGCCGAAGCTTTTTTCGTTACCGTCGATGCCTCCAATAATCCTCCGGAAGTGCAGCAGGAGGGGATCTTATATGTCGATGTTGGTGTCGCGCCGGTACGTCCGGCGGAGTTTATTGTTATTCGGTTGGAGCAGGTTGTGGCTGGTCAAAATTGACACCCACCCACCCCCCACTTTGGCACATTATTTGCTCCCCTTTGCTTCATCAATGATGAAACCGAAAAGCAAATATGAAAAGTATCTACACCTGCCTCTTCCTGTTGGTGGGGATTGGCGTGGCCTGCGCGCAAAGTGGGATTAAACTATCCGGAACGGTGCTCGATCCGGAAGATAACCCGGTCATCGGTGCGAATGTTTATCTCCGGGAAACTTTACAAGGGACCATTACCAATTTCAACGGGCAATATGAGATCAGCGGCATCAAGCCGGGGGCTTATAGCCTGGTGGTCAGTATGGTTGGCTACCGGTCCGATAGCCTGAAGCTGATCGCCGAACAAGAAGATCTGACCAGGGATCTCCGGTTGGCGGAATCCGATGTAACCCTGCAGGAAATAGCTATCGTAGCCGACCGGATCACCGAAAGGACGAGTGTGAGCAATGTGGCCTTTACCAAAAGCGAACTGGAAACCTCCCAGGGCCTTACCGAAGATCCTATCAGGACCCTGGCCTCCTTACCGGGGATCGGCCGGGCAGGCGATCTGTTCAGTCCTTCCCAGATCTATGTCCGGGGAGGGGCGCCGGAAGAAAATCTTTTCCTAATGGACAATAATACCATTCACTTTCCCTGGTATTTCGGCGGGCAAAAATCCATCTTCAATACGGAAACCGTTGAAACGATTGAATTGCTGACAGGAGGATTTCCGGCGACCTATGGCAACCATATGTCATCGGTGTTGAATGTCAGCACCCGCGATGGCGATTTTCGCCGCTATCAGGGGAATGCATCCATGGGTTTTTATAATGCCTCGGCATTGATAGAAGGGCCCATAGTCAACGACAAAGCCTCCTGGATGGTAGCGGGGCGACGAACCTACCTCGATCTTTTCCTCAACGAAAGCGCCTCTTTTCCGGTGCCTTCCCTGGGCGATGTTACCTATAAGCTAAGCTACCAGGTCAATCCAAAAAATAACCTTTCCCTTAGCGGACTGACTTCGGAAGAATCGATCGATTTTATTGCTGCTAATCCCGAACCCGGCTTCCCCAATAAGATCCAAACCGGGGGGAATAATCATTTTCAAAGCCTTCAGTGGAAGAGCCAGCTCCATGAGAAATGGTATCATAAGATCTCCCTGACCAATGCCTTTAACCACAGCCGGGCGGCGATTGGAGAGAATATATATCTGGACATCGATGCCTGGCAACTGGGCGCCCGGAACGACCTGAGCTATTTTATCAATCACCGGCATAAAATCAAGACAGGTTTGGAGTGGCGGTATGGCACCTTTAATTTTTCCGGGAATTTTCCCCTGGATCCCCAGGAAACAGACCCCAATGATACGACCCTCACACTCCGGGAAATCGATATCACCGAAAAAGGTGAAGCCATCAGAAGCGCCTATGTGCTGTATGACGGCAATCCCCTGAAAAAAATTGGCCTCAATGCCGGTTTACGGTTTGATCAAAACCCCGATCCCGGTTATGTGGATGTCTCCCCGAGGCTGGCCATCAATTACCAGTTGAGCGATAACCAAAAGCTGCGGTTCTCCACAGGCATATATCATCAATTTCCTACCGAAGCCATAGAGGATCTGAGGTCCGGACGGGCGATCCACTATATTTTGGGATTGGAGCATCGGATCAACCATGCCATCAGCGGATGGGTGGAAGCCTACTGGAAAGACTATCGCAATCTCGTCCACTATGATGAGCAGCTCAATTATTCCAATGCCGGATTTGGCAGCGCCAGAGGGGTGGAATTATTTCTCCGGAAAACCCAGGGTAAACTTACCGGATGGGTGTCCTATGCCCTGTCGAAAAGTGAGCGAAAAGCCCCTTTGATGACCAGCGTCAATGATTTTGAATTCGACCAGCGGCATATTTTGAATATCGTTATGATCTACCGGATACACCGGGATCTTTCGAAATGGCATATCCCGGCATTGGTACAGGTGAATTTCCGGTATGCGAATGGAACGCCCTATACACCGGTAGTTGGCGCTTTCAATACCGGGAACGGATGGGTGCCGGAAAAGGGGCCGGTATTCTCCGAAAGGGATCCCGCCTATCAAAACCTGACCCTAAGGATCGAATGGCGGTTCAAGGCCGGGAAGTCGGTCCGCGGAACATCATTTATGGAAGCCTGGAATGTGTACAATTATAAAAATCTATTGGGCCGCAGTTATCAATACGGCACACAATATCCAAACAATGTTTTCGAACAACCCTATTATATGACGCCTTTCCTGATGGGGGGTGGAATAAAGTTTGAATTTGGGATTAGATCCTAATTATTTGCCAAGCACAAATGAACGCTACAGGGTTACTTGAAAAAAATTATTCATTTGAATGGAAAAGAAGTATGTAAAGGAGTAGGCAGTGGGCAGTAAATGCAGTAGGCAGTAACTTACTGCCTACTGCCTCTTGCCTACTGCATACTCCTTATAGGTTTATTTTGCACAATAGGCGTCCTATCTAGGAGTAGATCATCATATTAAAAAAGACAAAAGCATAAGGGTTAAATTGACTTTATGTGTATGATAATGGAAAGGGCTTTTCGGATAATCAGAATTTCATAAATTGCATTTTTCTTCATTCTAAAACTTGTTAATCATGAACGTTAAAACATTATTATCCATGGGATTCGTTTTGATCGGTGCAGCGATCATATTTGTCGGCTTTTCGGCTGCCAATGCTCCTGCCGGCGGCGGACACGAATTTATGCAGGTTACCACGATTGAATCTGTCGTACCGGGAGGATTAGGCCGATCGAGGATGATCACCATTGATGGCTCCGGTAATATGGAAGAAGTGAAACTGGAGAATTTTTATAGCCTGGTGGGGATTAATTTCAAGAATGTCAGGTTCAACGACCAGGCCATTACCAGCAAGATATCGGCCTTGTCCCAGCAAGGGTGGGAACTTGTACAGGTTACCTCAGGTGTGGAAAGTACGCCCGAAAAAACAGGGATCTTCATCACTCGTTACCTGTTCCGGAAGTAGTCGGCAAAGAAGGATCCTAGGTTTCCGCAACGGATGGGGTTTTTATGTGTTGCGGTGAATGCGGGCACTCATTCATAACATTCCTTATATTTGTGATTCCTGTTATGCCAGATATGTGAACCTGAATGAGCTGATCGAAAAGAGTTAAATGAGAAGTGGGTTGACAAAAATTTGACACCTAAAATCCCTTCCTCCGGAAGGGTGTAGGGTTGCTTACGCTCCTTAGCTTTAGCAACGGAGCGATGGGCCAATAGACACATTCGTCAAATTTTTGTCAAGTTATCGACTTTTGATACAACCTCATATCGGCATCCTGAAACAAAAGACCCGGCTCAAGAGTATACTCGGGAAGGATTTTTAGATATCTATACGGGGAATGGGTAAACTAGAAGAAAGCATCCTTGATTTTCCAAAAACCAACGCTACCAGTGGCAAAACCTATGCGGTTCCCATCATGGTTAGCCTGTTGTTGTTATCGATCGGGATGATCCTCCGGGTGATGCATTGGCCCTATGGCAGCCTGGTCTTATTCACCGGAAGCTTTAGTCTGATCGTCTTTTGCCTGATCCGTTTTTTTAGCAAAAAGAAACGGGGGTTGCTCGAATCCCTGGTATTGGTTTGTGTCATTTCTTTTGTGATCGGCTTCCTGTTCAAGCTCATGTATTGGCCTTATCATAACTTCATATTCCTATTCGCTTTGCTTGCTTTTTCAGGGGTGTTTGGCATTGTTACCTTTAACCTGATCCGCCAAAAATAGAAGCTTCGGGTCCGTTCTTGTCGCCCGATTGCCTGGATTCCTTCCAAAATGCCTACATTTAGGGGCCAAATACATTTTTGAAATAGGTGCTAGTTTTGTGGCGTGATGAATGGCATGTGCGAGTGTTGTTTTTCCTGGATTAAATTCATGGTGTCGTGAAGAAGAAGGTTTTTATGATCGTGGGAGGGATTATCCTGGCCGGGATATTGATCGTTTTTTTTATCGGTTGGGATTATTACCACCGCTTTTTCAGGCCGAATGTGCATTTGAAAAACGGCCAATCGGAAGCTATCTTTATTCCTACCGGTTCGGACCTTCCGGCAGTGTTGGGATTGATGAAGGAGCAAGAACTGCTAACGGACCCTGATGCCTTCGAATGGGTGGCCCGGTATAAAAACTACCATAACCATGTACATGCCGGCAAATACCTGGTCCATCACCGAATGAATAATAATGCCCTGGTCAACCTGCTGCGGGCCGGTATGCAAACACCGGTAAACGTAACCATCAATAATATCCGGAAAAAAGAAGACCTGGCCGGCAAAGTAGCCCACTACCTGGAAACCGACTCTGTCGAACTGCTGGCCTTGCTGAACAACGACGAGTTTTTACAACAATTTGACCGGAACAAAGAAAATGTGTTAACCCTTATCATCCCCGATACCTATGAATTTTACTGGAATACGGGAGCCGAGAAATTCATCCGGAAAATGGCTCGTGAACAAGATGCTTTTTGGGCAAGCGAGAAAAAAGAGAGAGCAAAAGCCATCGGATTGGATCCGGTAAAAGTTATGATCCTGGCGGCCATCGTGCAGCAGGAAACCAATAAAAAAGAAGAAAGCGCCAGGATAGCCGGTGTCTATATGAACCGCATAAAGATCAACATGCCCCTGCAGGCCGACCCGACATTGGTGTGGGCTTTGGGAGATTTTACCATCCAACGGGTTTTGGACGAGCATAAACAAATTGAATCCCCCTACAATACCTACAAATATTCCGGGCTGCCGCCGGGGCCGATCTGCCTGCCCGAGATCCATTATATCCAATCCGTATTGAACTATGAACAACATAATTATCTATATTTCTGCGCCCGCGAAGATTTTTCCGGTTACTCCAATTTTGCCAAAACCTATAAAGCGCACCTGGTAAACGCCCGGAAATATCAAAGGGCGCTTAACCGCAGAAAGATCTATCAATAATGAGGTTCGGATACCTGATATGGGTTTTGATCTTGTTCGGCGCTTGTGTTCAGCAACCACCGGAAAACCAGGATAATGCCACGCCTGCTGTGGAAACAGCAGCACCTTCCCCAACGGCCATCTACCGGGATATTGAAACACATCCGATCGATACGGCGAAGCTGGCTTTAGAGCCTGCACCGATCGTGCTGAAAAGCGGAGACAGTTTTTTCCTGGAGAAACCCGCGGGTTATGAGCTGATACCCGTGGTGGAAGGCCTGAAAAGGATCCGCTTTTTCGCCAGGAGCCCGGATGATCGCTACTTTTTAACGGATATGTACAATCTTTCCGACAACCGGAAGGGAAAAGTATATCTCCTGGGAGGCTTCGATACCCGATCCATGACTTTCGATACCCTCATCACTTATATGCAGGGGCTTCGAAATCCGAACAACCTAACATTTTACCGGGATACGGCCGGTAGGGATTGGCTATACCTGGCCTTAACCGATAAGCTGGTCCGCTATCCCTATACTGCCGGAGAAACCCGCCCGCATCCCCAAGAGACCGTTATCGCTACTTTCCCGGATTATGGCCTGAGCTATAAATACGGCGGATGGCATCTGACCAGGACGGTTGCCGCCCATAATCATAAGATCTATGTAGCTGTCGGCTCCAGTTGTAATGTATGTGAAGAAAAAGAAGACGTGAGAGCGACCATCCTGGAGATGGATCCTGACGGAAGCAACAGCCGGATCTATGTCAAGGGATTGAGAAATGCGGTTGATATCCGATGGGTCGAAGGTAAATTATATGCCACCAATATGGGTGCTGATCACCTGGGCGCCGATAAGCCGGCAGACGGACTTTACGAGATCAGGGATGGCAAACATTACGGTTGGCCCTATTGTTATGAATATCGGCAAACCATTTATAACGACTCCATCAAAACCTGGCAGCATAAAACCATCGATTGCGACTCCGTACCACTGGCCTATAGCGCCTTCGAAGCACACGGGAGTCCCTTGGGACTGGAATATTTCCCGGATGACTTTCGCGCCCCGGAGTTAAGGAATTATTTTTTAGCCGCCCTGCATGGCAGCGGAAAAGTAAAACTAGCCAAAGGTTACGCGATTGTCAGAACCAAAAAAGGACATGCACCGGAAACATTCATCGGTGGCTTCCTCCAAAACGGCGACAGAGTCGGCCGGCCTTGCGGGATCATGCGGCATGATGACCACTCTTTTTTCTTCACCGACGATCATAAAGGGGTGATCTATTACGTTCGCCGCAAAGGACATTGATGATCCGGATTAAAAGAGTATATGAGCCGGTTGAAGCATCGGATGGATTCCGGGTCCTGGTCGACGGACTATGGCCACGGGGTTTCACCCGGGAAAAACTGAAAGCCGATCTTTGGCTAAAAGCTATCGCGCCAACCCGGAAACTCAGACAATGGTTTGGACACGACCCTTCGAAGTGGGAAACTTTTTTGGAACAATATCATGAGGCATTGGCCGAAAAGGAGGAGCTATTATCGCAATTGCTGCAACTGGAACAGGAGCACCAAACCCTGACCTTGTTATTCGCCGCCCGGGATGAACAGCACAATCATGCTATGGCGCTCAAGATGAAACTGGACGAAATGAAGCAACCCTCATAGCATACACCGGCACAAAAAAAAAGAGACCTTCCTTTTGGAAGGCCTCTGCCTGATTATGATTGAGTTGCTATTGCCTGGTTTATTTTCCGCCGCCACTGTTCAGCACACCTGTCATGACGTTGGCGCTTCCACGTTTGGTCCGGATAGTATCATAGGAGATCAGATCACCTTGGTGTACTTTCATTACTTTTGCGCGGACGTTGATCACCTTGATCAATTTTCCGTTCTCATCTTCACCTTTAATAATCGTTCCGGTCGGGTTAACATCTACTACAACAGTTTTGCCAGCGGCAAAAGCGTCAGCATTGACCATCATTAATACGGCTGCGAATACGATAGCGAAAAATTTGGTGAAAGTTCTCATTTTATTGTCCTCCGTTGAATTTGGGTTAACGTTGTTTTTATTTTTGTTTGC
>JANQFB010000117.1 GCA_028278085.1 Chitinophagales bacterium | reverse complement strand
GGTAAAGGTTTGAGACTGGCTGGTCAAAAATTCACCCTCCCGGGAATAGCCGGCGCATAATTTTCTTTGAGTTATTACGCACATTTCCTATATTTATAGACATCCTTTACCGAGGATTGGCTTCCAGGCTAAACCCCGATCGCTTAAAATAGACAGTCCTTTTATTATTGCCCAAACGCCAGGGAAATGCCTTGGGAATTTCAACAAAAGAATTGATCTGACTGGAAACATTTTTTCCCCCGATAATTGTACACCATGGAAGAAATAACTAAAAATTCTTATTATGAACTGGCTTACGATCCGTCCAAAAACAGGATCTATATTAAAGTGATCGGCTATTGGCGGGATGCTTCCGTCGTGCCCGACTATGTCAGGCATTGGGAAGAAGTGCTGGCTTTGGCCAGGCCCAACTTCACCGTATTGGCGGATCTGACAGAAATGAAACCTCATCCCCCGGGACTGGCGCAATTGCATAAAAAAACCATGCAAATGTCGAAAGTGGCCGGTCACCTGGAAAGCGCCCAGTTATTCTCCGATGAAATGGCCGAATGGCAACTGGAGGAGATCGGCCGTAATTCGAGTGTGCAAAGTAACAAGTTCAATAATCGGGAAGAAGCCGAAGCATTCCTGGATACCTTCCTGGAAAAAAGTAACCTCAGCAGCGCGGAGCCTAGCGAGGTGTGAAGACAGATTACAAAACTCTAGCCCTGGAAGTCACTGTTTTGCTTAAAACTGTTCGGGCAGGGCGTGTGTTCTTCCGGTATTGACTTTCTTCAGGTAAGACATCAGCGGTTCGAAATAGCGGAGCATAGCCCGGGCATTCATATCTTCCCCGGTCGATTCTCTGAGTAATTCCCGCCAATCCCTGGTAGTGCCCGGTGACAATACCTTTTTGAGGAAATCCCCTACTTGGGTTTTACCATAATAGTTCGTCGCCCTCGGGTCTTGTTTCAGGATGTTCCTGGCAATATGGTCATGGAACTGGAATAACAGGATATAGGAAATGGCATAATCGTAATACTGCGCGGCGTCGTTATTGATATGTGTTTTGGAAGCAGCGTCACAAAACTCCTCACCTCTCGGAGCAGGCGGGGCAATACCCTGGTATTTGGCTTTCAATTCCCACCATTTCTTGTTGAATTCATCGATGCTCAGGTTTTGATGATACAAAGCATGCTCGAACCCGGTCATCACACCGGCCGAAAACGGGATGAAGACAATGTAATTCAAGGCTTCTTTCAGCAGTATCTTTGTATCGTCAGTTTCGGCGTCTGCCGGAAGGAGGTCAAGCTCGGCCAGGAATGGCTTTTGCATAGCCGCCAGCCCCAATAAGCTCCCGATGGCTTCATGGTAGCCCCGGTTGGCGCCTGCTCTCAGTAATAAGGGTACATCCGGGTTGGTGTAGGCCAGGTAATAATAAATATGTCCCAATTCGTGATGGGAGGTTTCATACCAGGAGGCATTAGGTTCCACGCTCATCAGGCTCCTGACATCATATTCCAGGTTGAAATGCCAGGCCGAAGCATGATTGTTCTTTTTGTAAGTGGCATCTTCGGGAAGCGGATACAGGTCCGATTTTTCCCAGAATACTTCCGGTAATTTCGGGAAGCCCATGCTCATATAAAACCGTTCTCCCTGTTCAACGATCCATTCTTTGGATTTTGTCGCCAGTATGCCATCGAGGTCCAGACCTTCGACGGTTACCATCGAGCTCCAGTCTTGTCCCCAACGATTGGGTAACCAATGCGCCGGGAGGAGATCCGGAATATCTTTCCGGCCGTATTTGGCCGCCAGTTCATACCTGGCATAGGTGTGCAATTCCCGGTATAAAGGCCAGATATCTTTTACCATGTTCTCCATCAATTGAGCCATTTCTTCGGTCGTGACCCCATAATCGGATACCTGGTAGGTGAAATAATCATCGTATCCTAATGCTTGTACCGTCTTGTTTTTCAGGTTCCTCAGGTTTTCCAGCCCCGGTTTCAGTCCGATGCCGACTTCTTTACTGGCTTCCCATGCTTTGAGCCTTTTATCCAGGTCTTTTTCCTCCCGGAGGATCTCATCGATCTTGTTAGTGCTCACAGATTCACCATTGATCCGGAAGTCGAAGCCGAATAGTTTTTCATTCTGCTCAGTGTCGGCTTTGATCTTTTCCCTGACAATATCTTCTACGGTTTCGGGGTTACCGGCTGCCGCATAGAGAATAGCATCGAGCTGTTTGACCTGTAAAGCATCCAGCTTGTCTTTATTTTTTAAATGATCCTGAGCCTGTTGGATCACCTCTTTACTGCCGGTATATTTTGCATAGGCTTCGTTGGCTTTCCTGGTGGCAACGGCATTCGTGGTATCTCCTTCCACGATCCTGGTGTTGGATTGCCACTCGGCTTTGCTGGATGCATAATAAAGCTGTTGCATCTCTTTGGAATACTTGTCGATGAATGACTGCGCTTCCTGCCTGACCTTATCGGCATCCTCTGTATCGGATGCAGGCATATTGCAGGATAAGATAATGGTCAGGGCCAGTAGCAAGGGGAAATACGATTTCATCTTTTGAGATTTGATGGATAAAAAAGGGAGGGCTAATATAGCAATTTCGCGGGAATACAGGCACAAAAAAAATACCCCGGTTTATACCGAGGTATTCTATTGGTTACGCTACCCAATCAAAAAATACTCGTTTTAATGTTTCGAAGCAGCTAAGATTGGATGAGTTTGGGTCGTGTTTAGTTCTTCATTTAGAGGATCTTCCTGTGCTGTTGAATAGTTAATGCCGGGATCACTGAAAATGGTGGCTAATGTTACGATGCACATGAGAACAACCAGGATCAGGAAGGCATAACCAATTAACTTATGTAATTTCATCACAGGAGGATTTATTTAGATGATAGTGTTACTTTACAACGAGAATATACGGTGAAAGCCAGCTTTTGGTCAAATATTTTCGATAAAACCCCTTATTTTTTGGACGAATAGGTTAAAATCCGGTACGGAAGTCCCGATTTGAGGTGTTAACCTGTTCCACCGGTACATCATAGCCCTGCTTCACATAAGCGCTTTGTTGTTTGAATCGCTGATCTCCGATAATGGTGATCAGGGTGATAAATAGCAACAAAATAATCATCAAGCCAAACGCCATAAGAACCCATTTACGCTTTTTCATCGGCTGAAATTTTTAGTCTACCGTCCTGAAAATGATCTGCCGGCATAAATTACTGCGCTTGCCGCAGCAGATCAATTCAAATTTCCCCTATAATTCGTTTTCTAAAACCGGAGAAGGGCCCACAAATTTGGAGTTATGGCCCTGGCCGGCAGGAACGGTAAGTGATAAAATAAAGCGTTTTAATTGGTCACCCTAGGAAACGCAATTTTTGATCGGGCGTTTCATCAAATTCATATGTAGCAAGCCTGGGAAAGTAACCGGATGTTATTAATTGATATCCGGTGGGAAAGCAAGCAAAATTTTCAGCCGGTTTTTTCCGAAAGCGGTCAGATCTCAGCCAGGTCTTTTTTAAAACGTTCGATTAGCGCTTTTTCGGGCTCCTCATAGGGTGGAAAAGCAAGGGCCACTTTTTCGAGGACCCGGACGAATAATTCTTTGAGCTCATCGGACAGATAGTAACTGTTTTTCTTCATTTCCTTGATCGCATAGCTATAAGTCGATTCCAGGCTCATATTGTCTTTTTCCAGGATGCTGAAAATAATTTCCGAAACATCCATGCCGGGATGATGCGCCTCGATCTCCGCTTGTACGATCTGGTGCAACTTCGTTTTTTCCTCGGGTTGGATAGCGCCGTCGGCTTTGGCCAGTGCATAAACCAGTTCCCCCAGGGCATAATACAGGTTTTCCAATGGTTCCATATACGGCAAATTACGACAATTTCATCAACCAAATGGTTTTTGTGACAAAATTCGGGGTTTTTATGCGGTCAGTGGTTTTTCTATGTGTATGGGATGATCATTGGACGCTTTCCCACCATTTCGTTTGAGGAACCGGGCCTCCGACGCTGAAACGTTCCCCGATATAGGGTGTGGCCACCGGTATCCCCTTTTCCCGGGCTGCCTCGGTGACCCGGACGGCCGGATCAGTCCAGTTGTGCAGCGCCAGGGTAAATGCACCCCAATGGATGGGCATCATCACTTTCCCGCGAAGGTCGATGTTTGCCTGAAAGGTTTCTTCCGGCATCATGTGTATGGCCGCCCATCTTTCGTGGTATTGGCCGCATTCGAGCATGGTAAAGTCGAAAGGTCCGTAACGGTCTCCGATGGTTTTAAAATGATCGGCATATCCCCCGTCGCCACTGAAGTAGATGCGCTTATCCCGTCCCTTGATGACCCATGAAGCCCATTGGGTCTTGTTGCGGTCGAGGAAGGCCCTGCCGGAAAAGTGCCTGGCCGGAGCGGCGATGAATGTTAGCGCTCCCAATTGCGTACTGTCCCACCAGGCTATTTCGGAATATTGTGCTTCATCGATGCCCCAATGTTTGAAGTGGGAACCCACGCCCAAAGGCAAATAAAAATGTTTGGTATGATCCTTTAGATACATGATCGAAGAGTAGTCCAAATGGTCATAATGATCATGGGAGATGATCACGGCATCGATATCGGTGAAACTTTCCAGGTCGATCGGTTCCTGGTAGGGATATCGCTGGCCCGTGAATGAAAAAGGAGATGCCGCCGGCCCGAACATAGGGTCGAGCAGGATCCGTTTACCCTCCATCTCCACCAGGAAGGCCGAATGCCCGTACCAGGTAATATAAACCATGGTATCGACCCCGGATCCGGAATTTCCGGACTTAACCGGTAAGGGGCCTTTGGGGTCTAGGCCGGTGAAAGTTGTAAATTCCCACAAGGTTTTCAGGATGTTTTTGAAACTCATATCCATCTTGGTTTCTACCAGGTTTACAAATTGCCCGTCCCGGTAGTGGGGCGACTGGCTGATGGTTTCCCGATGCTCCCCGGCCGGCGGCGAACCGGTCTGAGGGACCAGGCTCATATAAACGGATATACCGGTGAATAAAACAACAATAAGCCCGATAATTACCAATGGTACGATCATGATAGTCTTCAATATAATTTTCATAGGGATAGGTTTGCTAGTTGGTTGATTTGCCTGTTTTCCAGGTAGGTATGATCCGTTCCGCGGATCACCGCGTTGATCATGGCTTGTCCTACTTTTGTGGTGTTGGTGATCTGGTTGGGAAAAAGAGCGTTCAGCAGTGGATACAGAAATCCGAAAACGGTATAGGTCAGCCGGTAGAGTTTCGTTCTTGAGGTTATGCCTTTCATCGGTTGTATAAAACCCGGCCGGAACATAATGGCTTTTTTGAAGGGGAGTTTTAACAGATCGTTTTCTGTTTTTCCTTTCACACGGGCCCACATGATCCTGCCTTTTTCGGAACTGTCGGTACCTGTGCCGCTGACATAACAAAAGGTCATATCCGGGTTCAGCCGGACCAGGGTTTGCGCGGCAGAGAGGGTAAAATCATAGGTGATCCGCGAATAATCCTCTTCCGACATCCGGAAGGCGCTAACACCCAGGCAAAAATAGCAGGTATCGTATCCTTTGAGCTGTTCTTCGATCCCGCTGTAATCGTTGAAATCCCGATGAAGGATCTCTTTGATCTTGGGATGTGTGATACCGCAGGCCGACCGTCCGATCAGCAGGACGGATTCGACATCAGGACTTTCCAGGCATTCCAGCAGCACACCTTTGCCCACCATACCGGAAGCACCGTAAATGATAGCCTTAATTTTCATGATATTGGGTTTTAGAGGGTTTGATGATCGAAAAAACACCGTTTGTTTCGATCAGTAGAGTTGTTTGAATCTTAATATATAAGTGAGTAATCACTAACATTTTTCTAAAAATTTTTTAGACCTTATATTTTGCCAGGATAAAGGAGAGGACGCTGGCTTCATCGATCTCATCTTTGCGGAGCAAAAGCGCGGTGACCAAGCCGTCCAAATGATGTAATAAATACTCCGCTTCTGCTTCCGGTTGTGCATAATCCAATTTTTGAAAAGCATTAGCCAAGGCCATTGCCAAGGGTTCTATCTTCCCGGAATCGTAATGACCGGTTTGCCATTTCAGGCGATGCAATAGTTTCCAATACTCACGCTCCTCCCGGATCACATTAAAGGGAAGCTCGATCGTTTTCCGGATCACCTTTTCGGGATCATTTTCCAAAACAATGTCAGCGAAATATTTTTTTGCCCGCTTTTCTCCTTCCTCCATAATCGCTTTCAGCAATCCTTCCTTGTTCTCAAAATGCCGGAAGATCAGGCCCTCCGAAACCCCGGCTTCCGCGGCTACTTTTTTGGTTGCGGTAGCGGCAAAGCCTTCACTGGCAAAAAGCTTTAAAGCGGCGGCTAATATTTTTTCTTGTTTCTGCGTCATAAAAGTGAGTAATCACTTACAAATATAACAGGCTATTTACCGTTTTGCAAATTTTTTTTGAAAAATATCATCGAATCTCATGAGATGGGAAGATATTTATGGATCCAAAAGCGATCGATCTGCTTCGCTTGAAACAATTCCTGGTCAAACGCCGTTTCTCTGATGAGGAGGTGTTGGATGGAGGGTTTGTGAAGAAGGCCAATGAAACTTTTAAGCGGATGCGTCCGTTTTTTGATTATATGAGCCAGGTGCTGGAATATGTTGCTGGCGGCACATTGAAAAAGGCAGTCGAGTCAGGAAACGTGATCGTCAGTGAGAGGGAAGCTGCAATTATAACAAGGCAGGTAGCCAAGACTCTGTCATTCTATCAACACAACGGGGTAGCACATAGAGATATAAAACCGG
>JANQFB010000097.1 GCA_028278085.1 Chitinophagales bacterium | reverse complement strand
CCAGATGCACACCTCCGGGCAATTGGCCAACCTGGAGGCTACAGGGATCTTGCAGCAGGCCTTCCAAAACCAGCAGTTGCATGTGTTCTATCCTGCTTTCCAATCCGGTGCATTGCAGCAGCTTTTTTCCGACAGCGCTTTGTATGGGTTTTATTACGGCCATTTCTGCGATTCTGCGATCGAAACCCCGGCTTTTATCGCTCAACTTCAATCCGGCGCCTACGACCTGATGCTGAACATCGATCAGTCCGGCGATATAGGACAGGTAGAAGCGATCGGGCAAACGACAACATTTACACCTGAGCTGCTGGAACAGACTTATAATATCTATTGCTTGTGGCAGGAGAACTGGTACAGCCTGCCCGAAGCCCGGCTGCAGGAACAGTATCAAAAGCTGTTGAAGCACCGGGAAAACCTGGTTTCAGGGTATTATTCTTCGGTATTCAGTGAACCGGTATTGCTGCAATATTATGACGTCCTCGAGACTCAGATCAGCGGAAGCTCCCCTTCTATCGGAACAGTACCGCTAACCGAATTGTTCGACCTGCACCTCAGCGGTGGTTTGAACGGTTTGTATGATATGATCGGAGGCGGAGAAGTGCTGACCTTGCAGCAACTATTGAACCTTCCGCCTTGCATCCCTTTTCCTGTTGGAGGCGAAGCCCCTTGCCAACCGGGACAAAAGCATAACAGCACGCTAGCCCGTTCCTTTGATGCTCAGAGCAATATCGTTGCGGAAAGCATTGTCTACACCGACGGCATGGGCCGGGCCTTGCAATCCCAAACCCGGAATCTGACGGAAAACCAGGTATTGGCCACCCAAACCGTATTCGATGCATTCGGCAGGGCTGCGGTACAAAGCCTTCCAGCACCGGCGGGAGCAACGAGTTTAGGATATAAAAACGATTTAATGAAGAGTGCGGCCACCGGCCAAGCCTATCATTACCGGGATTTCACCGGATCAAACCGGAATAATCCTCAAAGCGTTGAAAATACTATTGCCGGAACAATAGGCTATTATTACAGCGATCAAAACACTGCCGAACCCTATGTCCCGGCCTCGGACTATCCCTTTGTACAAACCGAATATACCGCAGACCCTGGCCAGGCGGTTAAAAAAACAGCCGCTGCAGGGGAAGCCTACCGCATGGGCTCGGGCCATCAAAGGCAATCTTATACCATGACCTCCAGCAATGAACTGGCCTATGTTTATGGCCCTAACCGGGATTACCGGGTAAAGGTTGATCCCTTGGATTTTACCCAGGTTCAGGCCTTGCCATTAGCTCGATCAGTAATGGGCGTGGTCAAAAAAGCCGGTTTTCTGATCCCAGGTATTCAAGCCATCAAAACTATTGTGATCAATGAGGATGGACAAGAGACTATTAGCTATACCAACACCTCCGGGCAAGTGATCGCCAGTTGTGTGAGCGGGATGAAAACAAGCTGTCCAAATCAAATCGTTACCCATGAGATGAAATATGAAGGGACAAGAAGCGTAGATATCCATTTGCCCCTGGCTACCTATACCACATTGGAGCTACCCTTACCCCAAAGAAACATTTTTGCTGGCAGCCGCTTGCAGCAAGCCCCCATCGATCCGCAAGATATTACTTACCGCATAAGCGACCTTCAAACCGATCAGCTATTGATCGATGGCCTGGATTATAAGCTCGATCCTCAAAGCAGGCAGGTCAATCTTTCACAAGGCAAAGCAGCTTTGGGTACCCGATTCTTACGGATATCTTTTGATTTTAGCCATTCATTGATCAGCGCTATCGAACATCTGCAACAATCCTATCCTACCTTAAAGATAAACATTCCCGATGCCCCTATCCGCTATGAGACCGATTACAGCCAATGGACGATCAATTGTTATGACCTGGCCGGACGGTTAAGGAAAACCGTCAGCCCCAAAGGTATCGATTGCCGGCAACCCGGCAAGCATACGATGGCTACCTTTTACCAATACAATCCTCTGGGCCTGCTCATCGCTACCCAAAGCCCGGATGAGGGATTGACCGAATATGTGTATGACCGGGAAGGTAAGCTGCGGTTCTCCCAAAATGCACGGCAGCGCATCGATAACAAATTCTCCTATACCAACTATGATCAAAGCGGCCGGCCGGTAGAAAGCGGGGAATATCAGTCCACCCCACAAAGCGCCTGGTTCCAGAACGAGGAGGGCTTGCCAAATTTACCGCAGGGCACCAGCAGTGTCCTGGATGTGGCCGATGAACTGGACGGATTGGATGATAGTTATTGCACCGGGCAGCATTATACCTTTTATGATCAATTGCCTGCAACAGAGCAATATTCTGCCGGATGGGCGCATACAAACCGATACAAAGCCCGCTTCACTGACGGCCAGGTGGTCAAAACTAAAAACGATCAGACTCAAAGCTGGTATGGCTATAACCGCCAGGGACAAACTGCCTTTATGGTGCAGCACTTCAAAGATGCAGATTTCGTGCAGCATAACCCCACAACAGACCAACAACTCAAAACCCTGGATTATACCTATGCCCCATTGACCGGGCAGTTGCTGACCAGTATTTATCAACAGCACACCCCGGACAAAAACCCTTCAACCAGCGAATACCTGGAGCACTACTTCCAGTATGATGATGATCTTCGGTTAAAAGAAGCGGTCCTGCAGAAGGTTGATGGCACACAAGAAAGCCTGGCCCGCTATGAATATTATCCCCACGGCCCGTTAAAGCGCAAGGAGTTGGGCGAAAACTTGCAGGGCATTGATTATATTTATACCATTAACGGAAAACTAAAAAATATTAACCATCCCTCGCTGGATACATCGCTTGATCCTGGGCAAGATGCAGGCTCCGGCAACCCAAATTTCTTTGCTGATGTCTTTGGCATGAGTCTGGATTATCATATTGAGGATTACCGCAGAAGCGGATCGAATATCCGAAGCTCGAGTGATAAAACTGCCCCCGGTTATTTCAATGGCATGATCCATGCCCAGCGCTGGAAGATCAGGAAGGCGAACACCATTGAGCGGCTTGGGCAAAACCCAACGCAATTGATCAACCAAACAAGTGAGCAATTG
Organism: Chitinophagales bacterium; assembly: GCA_028278085.1. GTDB lineage: Bacteria > Bacteroidota > Bacteroidia > Chitinophagales > JANQFB01 > JANQFB01. The sequence continues at coordinate 460 of JANQFB010000097.1, read as the reverse complement.
ATACAGCGATATGACTATGATGTGTTGAACCGGATAAAAAGTTCGGATTTCGGGGTTTATGATGCAAGCACCAACACATTTAGAGTCCTGGATGATTACCAGGTGAAAGCTATTACCTACGATCCTAATGGCAATATCTTAAGTCTCCAACGCAACGGATACACCGGCAAGGTGGGTTTAGTGATGGATGAATTGCAATACAACTATACCCCGAACACCAATCAACTAGCCTCCATAACAGACCTTGCCGACACAAAAAGCAGCTATCAAAGCGATTTCACCACCAAATCCGGCACAAATTTCCACTACAACGCCATCGGTCAATTGACCCAAAGTGACCCGGAGGGCGTGCAAAATATATCCTACAATGCCTTGGGAAAAGTCGAGAAAGTTGATTTTACCAATCAAAACTCCGCTGAATATTTTTACAATGACCGGGGAATTAAGGTCAAAACGATCT
>JANQFB010000085.1 GCA_028278085.1 Chitinophagales bacterium | reverse complement strand
TCCTTGTGGTTTCACACATGTGAGCCCTCACCGGTTCAGGGCATTGAAGAAGTCTATTGCCGACAGGAGGTTTAACAGTTCCAGGCGGGATATGGCTTTGCAGGTGATCCGTTCGAATCATCTGACCTCGGGACAGGTTAAGCAGATATTGGCCCTGTTCGATTTCGAGAGTACCAAACTCGATGTGGCGAAAGCCGCTTACCACCATGTTTGTGATCCTGAAAACTACTTCATCGTTTATGATGTATTCAGGTTCGATAGCAGCGTGAATTACCTGTCCAGCTATGTTAGCGGACCGTAAGCGGGTAAGTAAGGATTAACAATCCAGAGGGTGTCTCAAAAGTTGGTAAATTGACAAAAATCTGACGGATGTGTTAAGTAACCCATCCCTACACCCTTCCGGGGGAAGGGAATAAAGGTGTCAAATTTTTGTCAATTGGATGTCTCTTACCTTTAGAGATACCCTCTTCCAGGCGGAATGCAGTTGGCGTCCCAAAGTGGAATAGCTGCAGGAAGCATACCTGAGGACATGCAACATACATGATCGTAGATTGTTTTCCACAGGTATATATATACGAAAGATTGTGTTAATAGCCAGTATCGGTAGGTGAAAAAGATGGGAAATTGAATGGGGAGTAAGATCCCCGGATATTAGAAGACCCTGGAATACCGAATGGCTTTAGCACGGTCTTTTCCTGTCACTCCGGATAAGCCACCCTGACGTGGTGGATGCTGTTCAGCATTTTTTTAAAGATTTTTTTGATGGTGGTAATGTCCCTAAAGGTCAGGTTGCAGTGGATAAATTGTTGCTGCCGGATCTTCTGATCGGTGAGCTTCTCCACCAGTTGATCGATATCGGCGGCCGTCGGATTTTTCAGGCTCCTGGAGGCTGCTTCCACGGTATCGGCGATCATCACCAGGGCCGTTTCCTTGGAATAGGGAAGGGGCCCCGGATAGCGAAAGAGCTCTTCTTCCACTTTATGTTCGGGATAGTTTTTCAGGTAGGATTGATAGAAGTACTCCACCCGCGAGGTGCCGTGATGGGTCCGGATAAAATCGATCAGCACATCGGGTAATTGCGCCTTTTTAGCCATTTCCACGCCTTTGGAAACATGATCGATAATGATCCTGGCGCTTTCTTCAAAAGGGAGTTCATCATGTGGATTGACTTCGGATGACTGGTTTTCGATGAAATACTGCGGTTTTTCCATTTTTCCGATATCGTGGTATAGCGAACCCACCCTTACCATTAGGGTATCCGCATCGATCTCATAGGCGGCGGCTTCCGCCAGGTTGGCCACTTGCAAGGAATGTTGGAAAGTTCCGGGCGCTTTGAACGACAGGTCTTTGAGCAGCTTTTTATTCAGATCTCCCAGCTCCACCAGGGTTATGGCGGAAATAAAACCGAACACTTTCTCAAAGATGGGGATGAGCGGATAGGCCAGTAGGGTCAGAAAAACATTAACGGCGATCCAGCCGAAATGGATCCACTCAATATCTTTGAAATTACCCTCTTGCAACAAGGAAACCGCAAAATAGCTGACCGTATAGGTAACGAAAATAAAACCGATGGATATAAAAAACTGGGACCAGTAATGGGTTTTTTCATTGGTAAAGATCGCGATGATACCGGCCACGAGGTGAATAAATATGAAAGGTATGCCGATGGGCACGATAAAGCCGCTGATCACCACTACCAGGATATGCACGAACAGGGCCAACCGTGATCCGAAGAAAGTCCGTACGATGATCGGGACAATACAAAAGGGCAGGACATAGTAACTGGGAACATCGAGCTCCACGGCAAGGCTGGAAAGCCCGGTAAACAAGGTTATCAGTAAAAGGATAAAAGCATTCTTCCCCAGGCTTGAATGGACTTCCGGTTCAAAGTAGATAATGAAAATACTAAGCAGGATAATGGCAATGATGGTGATCAAAAAATAGCCGATCGTGATGAGATAACCTTTGTTGACCTCTTCTATTTTTTCCTCGTATTCTTCTTTCAGTGACTCGATGATCTCGAACTTTTCTTCGGTAACGATGTTGCCTTTGGCGATAATCATCTCGCCTTCCTGGATCAGGCCACGGGTCAAAGAAATATTTTCGATCAGCTCGTCTTTGATCCTTTGGGTGATGGAATCATCGTAAACGATGTTATAGGTGATCGCATTTTCGAGAATAGGGATCATAAAGGCCGAGCCGGAATTTTTGAGGGTATCGATAATATACCGGTACGCTTGTTCGATACTGATATAATCCCTGATCCGCTTTTGTCCGGCGATATTTCCCTGTAAAACATTGATATAATCATCCGGGGAAAGGGCCTGATGCTGCTCGGAGAGATTGATGATGCCTTTGTCATATAAGTCATCCAACAAGCCCTTCCCGAATTCATAGTGCCGGATCGAATCGGGTTTCCGGCTATAGCGGGATAAGTAATTTCGCTTGATATTTTTCAGGAAGGAGGAATCATTCCTTAACGAGTGGTAGTTTTTTTGGTAATCCTTCTTAAATCCTTCCCCTTTTGCAGCCGCCAGGTCGATTTGTTGATAATAGGGGTAAAAATCCGATAACAACTGGGCCTTCTCCGCTTCTATTTCTTCGGTTGATTTCTTGATCGCAAAATCGAAGGGCGCCATCAGGCTCTCATGTTTCCAGGGCCTCCCTTTTTCGTATTCATATTTGAATTTGGCTGTTTTGGGTAGCCAGTTGGTGATCAGGATGCTGGTTAATAGTATGAGGAGGTAACGCAGGATCTCCTGGTGCTTGTTGACCAGGAAGGAGTACACCTTTTTCATCAAATTGATGGAATTTAGGAAACGATAATTTCGTTGTTAAAAATAACTAAATTAATTTTGTCGGTCAGAGCTCCGGGGATTTCCACGGATGCCGGCAGTCGATGGAAAATACCGGTTTTGACCGGGAATAAATAGTCGATCATGGCAGTTGAATAGCCCGGAAACCAATGACCGGTTAAAATAAGCCATCAAAAATTATAACACATGAAAGAAGTATATATCGTATCAGCAGTCAGAACTCCCATGGGCAGTTTTAACGGCTCCCTATCCGGAATTGCAGCGCCAAAGATCGGAGCTGTAGCGATCAAAGGAGCCCTGGAAAAGGCAGGGGTTGCTGCTGCTGAAGTGGATGAGGTATTCATGGGCAATGTTTTACAGGCTGCCCTGGGTCAGGCGCCGGCGCGGCAAGCCGCGAAATTTGCAGGCATCGGAGATAATGTTCCTTGTACCACGGTTAACAAAGTATGTGCTTCCGGGATGAAATCCATTATGTTCGGTGCACAATCGATCATGCTGGGTGATAATGATGTGGTGATAGCCGGAGGCATGGAAAATATGTCGGCTGTGCCCTATTACCTGACCAAGGCCAGGACCGGTTATCGCCTGGGAGATGGGAAACTTGTGGATGGCCTGGTATTTGACGGCCTGACGGATGTGTATAACCAATATCATATGGGGAATGCAGCCGAACTTTGCGCTACCGAGTGCAAGATCAGCCGCGAAGAGCAGGATCAATATGCGATCAGCTCTTATGAGCGGTCGGCAGCGGCCTGGAGCCAGGGAAAATTCAAAGAAGAGGTGGTTCCGGTAGAAGTGCCTCAACGTAAAGGAGACCCGGTTATTTTTGATGAGGATGAGGAGTATAAGCAGGTGAAAATGGAGAAGATCCCGGCTCTGCGACCGGTATTTCAAAAAGAAGGTACCGTAACGGCGGCCAATGCCTCTACCCTGAACGATGGCGCTGCGGCCCTGGTGCTGATGAGTAAAGAAAAAGCAGAAGCGCTTGGAGTGAAGCCGCTGGCCAGGATCGTCAGTTATGCCGATGCAGCGCAAGCGCCGGAATGGTTCACCACAGCGCCTTCCAAAGCCTTGCCTAAAGCGATCCAAAAGGCGGGGATCAGCCAGGAGGAAATAGATTATTTCGAATTAAATGAAGCATTTTCTGTTGTAGCGCTGGCTAATAATAAAGAAATGAACCTAGATGCAGCTAAGGTAAATGTTAACGGAGGCGCCGTTTCCTTAGGTCATCCTTTGGGATGTTCCGGCGCCCGGATCATCGTTACCCTGATCAATGTGCTGGCGCAAAACAGTGGCCGGTATGGCGCTGCCGGCATTTGTAACGGTGGAGGCGGCGCATCAGCCATGGTGATCGAAAAACTATAATATATTCATCCGGCTCGCGTTATATCTTAACAATAGATCCCCCGCTCAGCCTGTTGTCTGCCGTCTTATGAGAAGATCTATTCTTGTCATTCATTTTTTCATGCTTTTTGGTTTCGTTTATGGTCAGCAGGAATCCAAAGAAATGGCTGCCGATCATCTCAAGGCCATCCGTGCCCATGAAGATACGCTCAGGGTTTTAAGCGATTCGCTCACTTATAGTAATAATCCGGTTACCCGGAAGCAAGCCTGCTATATTTTTATTAAGCAACTGGTTGAGGCCCTGAAGATCCCGGGTAGTTATTTTTATGGGTTCGATTCGCTGAAGAGTATCTCGATCATTTACCCCGAAAAAAAGCATTTCCGGATCTTCACCTGGCAACTTTTGCGCAACAATAAAACCCACCGGTATTACGGGGCCATTCAAATGAAGGCCACCGATACCCTGAAGCTGTACCCTTTGTTCGATTATTCCGATTTTCTATCGATCCCCCTGGATACGGTTGTCGACAAAGACGGTTGGTATGGCGCTGTTTATTACAAGATCCTTACCAAAAACTATCAGGGCAAAACCTATTACAATTTATTTGGTTGGGACGGCAATGATCTGTTAAGCACCCGCAAGATCTTGGATGTCCTGACCTTCGATGAGAACCAGGAACCGGTGTTCGGAGCTCCGATCTTTGTGATCAAAAAGAAAAAACAAACCCAGATCAAAACCCGGTTTCTCATCGAATATAAAAAAGATGCCAGTGTTTCCATGAATTACAGCTATGAATTCGATATGATCATATTCGATCACCTGGTCCCCAAAAATCCCTTGTCCAAAGGGATCTATTCTACCTATGTTCCGGATGGATCCTACGAAGGCTTTAATTTTAAGGAGGGACGGTGGCATTATGTGGAGAAAGTCTTTCACCAAACCTTCGAAGAGCCTCCGATCCCTAATCCCAGGGATCTAAAACGGGATCAATGACCACCAAGTACAACCGAATAGGCATGGATTATAACCGGACGCGTCAGGCCGATGCCTACCTGGTTGAACGTTTCCTGCATCATCTGGATCCGGTACCCTCCGGCAATTACCTCGACCTGGGTTGCGGCACCGGCAACTATACCCTGGCGCTTCACCGGGAAGGCTATGAATTTATGGGTGTAGATCCGTCGGAGCTCATGCTGCAAGCGGCCCGGAAAAGAGTTGGCTCTATCCGGTGGGCGATAGGTGTGGCAGAAAATATCCCGGCGGAAGATAATGCTTTTGATGGGGTAATCGCCTGCCTGACCCTGCATCATTGGCATGACCTGGCAAAGGGATTCCGAGAGGTGGACCGGGTGCTGCGGCCGGGCGGCAATTTTGTGATATTTACTACCACGCCCGGGCAAACGGCCGGATATTGGTTAAACCACTATTTCCCGGAAATGATGAGTGCCTCCATTCGGCAATTACCTTCGCTTGAGCGGATCAACGAAAGTCTTGCCAATACCGGGTTGAAAGTCGTTGACCAGGAAAAATATTTCGTGCAAAATGATCTCGCCGACAAATTCCTGTATGCCGGTAAACATGATCCGGCGTTTTACCTGGACTCCCGGAACCGACAGGGTATATCTTCATTTTCCGCATTATCGGATCCGGAGGAAGTACGAATGGGCCTTGCTGCCCTTAAATCAGCGATAACCAGCGGTGAGATCGATGAGGTTATCAAGCGCAATACGAACAACGATGATGGAGATTACCTGTTTCTCCGGCTACGATCTGAGGGAAGACAGTGAATGTCTTATTTGATCAGGTAATATGCAGCGGTGGTGAAAAAATTCCGTAAGAAATAGATCCCGCTGATCAGACCGAATTGTTCCCGCGGACGAATGTTGAATTTCCAGCGGTAAATGGGATTGAGCAGGAAGAGTCGACGACGGACAATTTCAAAACCTGATTTTTTAACGATATTTTCGAACCGCTCAATCGAAATGCCGGTTTCCTTGATCTCGGCAAGATTGGCAATTTTTTGCGGACTTTCCCCGAAAGCTTTTAGTAAACCTTTGTAGGCGAACATCGGCAGCAAATGGTAGTAGGGCAATTTGGACAAGATCTTGCTTTGGCACATTTGCTGATGCCCCCCAAAGGGCATATACCAGGGAGGAA
>JANQFB010000037.1 GCA_028278085.1 Chitinophagales bacterium | reverse complement strand
ACACGAGGGAGGGCCTTTGGATGAAAAAACCAGGGCATTTATTAAACTGGCGATCTCCGGCAGTTCGGGCCTGGAAAGCGCCTTCCGCGCACATTTGCGCAAGGCCAGAAAACTGGGGATCACAAAAGAAGAGGCCGAACACCTGTGTCTGCTATTCTTGCCGACGAAAGGCTTCCCCAATACGATGAAAGCCCTTTACATTATTGAAAACGAATACAAATAAAAACATCATGAAAACAAGTAGCACCATCATTCAACAGGTAATGGTTTTCTTCTTATTACCGATGACCGTTGCCGCTCAATTTTCCTTATCCGGAGAGATCCGGCCCCGTTCGGAATACCGTCATGGCTTTACTTCGGTAGCCGATACGGCACAAGACCCCGCATTTTTTATCGACCAACGGTCCCGGCTGAAGTTTAATTACCTTTCGGAGAAATACGAGATCGGCATAGTCATGCAGGATATCAGGACCTGGGGCAGTACCTCACAACTCAATAGAACCGATGGCTTCACCTCGATCCACGAAGCCTGGGGTAAAGTATTGTTTAATAAAAACCTTTCCCTGAAGCTGGGAAGACAGGAAGTTATTTATGATGATCACCGGATCTTTGGCAGTGTAGCCTGGGCACAGCAGGCCAGGAGCCATGATCTGGCTAAGTTCCGGTATAATGACAGCACCACTACATTCGACGTGGGACTGGCATTTAACCAGGATAGACCGCAATTAACCACCAATGTATACACGGTAGCCAGGAGCTATAAGGCCTTCCAGTACCTGTGGTTCCATAAAGATGTCAGCAAAGGATTGGGTATAAGCATTTTGGCGCTGAATAACGGACTACAGTATTCGGAAACCGATACCGCTGGCTCGACCACCTACAGCGTCAAATACAGCCAGACGGCAGGAACCCATATCACCTTCAAGAAAAACAAGTTCAAAGCCATCGGCAGCTTTTATTATCAAATGGGTAAGGATGTGACTGACAGGGATATCAGCGCCTATGATATCAAAGCCGATCTGTTCTATACCCTCGCTAAAGGGCTGGTTATCGGAGCGGGATATGAATTGTTGTCGGGGACCAGCCAGATCGATACCGCCAACAAGGATAATAATTCCTTTAACCCCTTCTATGGCACCAACCATAAGTTCAACGGTTATATGGACTACTTCTATGTAGGCAACCACGCCAACAGCGTCGGACTGCAGGATATCTATTTCAGTCTGGCCTATAAGCAGAAAAAATTCACCGAAGCAGTGGCCGTCCATCTGTTCTCTTCAGCCGCCGATATCCTGGATGTTGAAAAGTTCACCAATGACGGTACCCTGGCCGCCATGAATCCTTCCCTGGGAACGGAGATCGATTTTACGATCAAATATCAATATTCCAAAGAGGTAGGCTTTCAATTGGGCTACTCACACATGTTACCCACTGCCTCCATGGTAGCCTTAAAAGGTGGCAATAAAGACGAGATCAACAACTGGGCTTACCTGATGATCACCATTAAACCGGTATTCCTGAAGCAATAGATCGAACGAAAATATGAAAGGAAGAATAATATTATATGGTGTGATTGCCGGGCTGTTGGGTTGTGTGATGGTGGCCTGCCATAAGTTTCCGGTTCCACCGGTGGTAGGCTCTGTTAACTTTAAGATCCAGTATAAAGTCGATGGAGAACAGTTGACATTCGATACGATCCGCTATCTCAACAGTGCCGGTAATGCCTATAGTGTAAC
>JANQFB010000035.1 GCA_028278085.1 Chitinophagales bacterium | reverse complement strand
CGGAGGCTTCCTGGGGATCGGTAACGGTTTCACGCACCGCTTCTTCCTGGGTAGTTTCGGGCTGTTCTAGGCCGGATCCGGTTTCCGTCGTGCCGAAATTGATCAGGATACCTTCTTCAGCCGGAGGCGGAAATGGCGTTCGCAGGGCCATGAATAAAAAGCCCAGCAATACCAGGGCATGAAAGGCCAGTGTACCGATCACGCCGTTGCGCCGGTTCTTTTTTTCCTTTTGTTGATCGTTGTCGGCCATGATCATCGCCGGTTAGCGCCGGTGGTTTATTTCAATGGATTAACGGATACTTTGTCTATTTATTATCTGGTGGGATCAAGGCTTATTGGAAGTGGCCAGGATCATTTTCACTTTCATCTTATTGGCAATATCCATCACTTTTACCACTTCTTCGATCGGTACGGATCTTTCGGCATTCAACACGACCGTGGGATCCGCTTTGTTGTCCAGGGATTGTGCCAGTATGCGCGACAATTCCCCCAGCCTGACCCGCCGCGTGCCGACAAAATACTCCAGGTCTTTGTTGATCGAAACGGAAATGTTTTGGGTTGCCAGGGTTTGGCTGGAAGAATTCGGCAATAGCAGCTTCAAGGCGTTGGGGCTCACGAGGGTAGAGGTGAGCATCAGGAATATCAACAATAAAAACACCACATCTGTCAGTGACGACATGCTGAAAATGGCGCTTACCTTATTTCTGGTTCTTAAACTCATTGGGCAGGTTCTTCCAGTACATCAATAAATTCAACAGAGGTGGCTTCCATCTGGTAAACCACTTTTTCGACCAGGGTTACCAGCAGGTTATAGCCGATATAAGCCAGGATACCCACGGCCAGGCCGGTGGCTGTGGTTAACAAGGCTTCATAAATACCGCCGGCCAATAAGCCCGGGTTGATATTATTACCGGCTTTGGAAATATTATAAAATGCCCGGATCATACCGGTTACCGTTCCCAGGAATCCCAACATCGGCGCCGCTCCGGCGATCGTCGCCAGGGTAGCGAGGCTTTTTTCCAGCTTATATAGCTCGAGCTTCCCTACGTTTTCGATCGCCACATCGATATTTTTCAACGGTTTGCCGATCCGCATCACGCCTTTTTCGATCATCCTGGCAATCGGCGAATCCGTATTCTTACACAACTCCCGGGCAGCCTTGAGGTTACCCACCACCACATGATCTTTGATATTCGACATGAAATTCTCGTCGATCTGGGCGGCTTTTCGGATCGTGAGATAACGTTCAATGAAGATATACACCGCCACGAACGACAATAGAAAGATCGGGATCAGGAATAATCCGCCTTTCATCAGCAACTGAAAAACGCTTAATCTTTCCTGGGTGACGATCTCTCCGGAAGCCGTTACCAAAGTATCGATGGTTTGCAATAGTATTAAGCTCATTAATAACTTGATTTAAGGTTTATACAAAGCATTACACCGCTGCAAATATAACCATATAAAGACCTGCCGGATAGACGACTTATCCATACCCCGCCCTTGATCTGTACATTATTGTATACACTATCAAACATAAAATATCCTTAAAATATGATCAGGGGCCGGGCATGCCCAAAAAGATATCCACATAAGGGGTCCGGCGCTTATTTTTTTGGCATTTTTCAGTTAATTTTGAGCCCGTTAAATTGAACACTCCACTCAAGCTAATTTTAATTCTACCATCACTCCTAAATTCATGCTAATCAATGTCGGAAAGTGAAAAGATCATCCCTATCAATATAGAGGATGAAATGAAGACTGCCTATATCGACTATTCCATGTCTGTTATTGTATCCCGTGCCATTCCTGACGTCAGGGACGGCTTGAAACCCGTTCACCGAAGGGTGCTTTTCGGGATGCATGAGTTGGGTTTAAACTATAACAAACCTTTCAAGAAATCGGCAAGGATCGTTGGGGAAGTTTTGGGTAAATATCATCCGCATGGAGATACCTCCGTGTATGATGCCATGGTCCGGATGGCCCAGGAATGGAGCCTGCGATACCCCCTGGTAGACGGCCAGGGCAACTTCGGTTCCGTGGATGGCGACAGCCCGGCGGCAATGCGGTATACCGAGGCCCGTTTGCAGCGCGTAGCGGAGCAAATGCTGACCGATATCGACAAGGATACGGTCGATTTTGAATTGAATTTCGACGATACGCTGAAAGAACCCGGCGTATTGCCCTCCCGGATCCCGAACCTGCTGGTGAACGGCGCATCGGGTATTGCCGTGGGTATGGCGACCAATATTCTACCCCATAACCTCAGCGAGGTTATCGACGGTATCAACGCCTATATCGATAATAACGATATCACGATCGACGAACTGACCGAACATGTCAAAGCGCCCGATTTTCCCACCGGCGGTATTATCTATGGCTACTCCGGTGTGAAAGAGGCATTTGAAACCGGAAGAGGCCGGGTGATCGTGAGGGGTAAGGCCGAGATCATCGAGCCGGATAGCGGCAAAACGCAGATCATCGTTTCCGAAATTCCTTACCAGGTCAACAAGTCGAACCTGATCATCAAGGCCGCGGAGCTGGTGAATGATAAAAAGATCGAAGGCATCTCCGATATCCGGGATGAATCCGACCGCTCCGGTTTGAGAATTGTGTTCGACCTCAAGCGGGAAGCCATTCCCAATGTGGTGCTGAACCAATTGTACAAATATACGCCGCTGCAAACCTCTTATGGCGTTAACAATATTACCCTGGTTAAGGGCAGACCCAGACTGCTGAACCTCAAGGAGATGATCGCCAATTTCGTGGATTTCCGCCACGAGGTGGTGGTCAGACGGACGAAGTACGAACTGGAAGAAGCGGAAAAACGCGCCCATATCCTCGAAGGCTTGCTCATAGCCCTGGATAATCTCGATGAAGTGATCAACCTGATCCGGAACTCCAAAACGCCGGAAGAAGCGCGGGAAGGCCTGATGAAAAACTTCGAGCTGACGGAAATACAAGCCCGGGCGATCCTGGATCTGAGGCTGCAAAAGCTTACCGGCCTGGAAAGGGATAAGATCAAAGAGGAATACAGGGAGTTAATGGAACACATTAAGTATTTGAAGGAAATACTTGAAAGTGAGCCGTTAAGGATGAAGATCATCAAAGAAGAGATGACCGAGGTGAAAGAAAAATTCGGAGACAAGCGTCAAACCGAGATCGAATACTCCGGCGCCGATATGCGGGTAGAAGATATGATCCCCGATGAGCAGGTGGTGATCACCATCTCTCACCTGGGGTATATCAAGCGGACTTTGGCCGCGGAATACAAACGGCAGCACCGGGGCGGCAAAGGCTCCCGTGGGGGCAACACCCGCGAAGAGGATTTTATCGAGCACCTGTTTGTGGCCAATACCCACAACTACCTGCTCTTTTTCACGGAAATGGGCAGATGCTACTGGCTGCGGGTCTATGAAATCCCGGAAGGCAGCAAAACTTCCAAAGGCCGGGCGGTACAGAATCTCTTTAATTTACCGAAAGAAGATAAGATCAAGGCCTTCATCAATGTCAAAGACCTGAAGGATGAGGAATTCCTGCAGGCGCATTATGTGGTTTTCTGCACCAAGAAAGGGGTAATCAAAAAAACCAGTGTGGAGGCTTTTTCCCGGCCACGGCAAAATGGTATCAATGCGATCACCATTAATGAAGGCGATCAGTTGCTGGAAGTTCATATGACCAATGGCAATTGTGAGATCCTGATGGCAGTTAAGAGCGGACGGGCGATCCGCTTCCCGGAAAGTAAGGTCCGGGCCATGGGCCGTTCGGCGGCCGGGGTGCGCGGTGTAACGCTTGCCGGACCGTCTGATGAAGTTATTGGTATGATTTGTGTAGATATCAGTGATACCGAATCGACGATCCTGGTTGTATCGGAAAAGGGCTTCGGAAAACGCTCCGACCTGGAGGAATACAGAATTACCAACCGGGGAGGCAAAGGTGTTAAAACGATCAATGTCACGGATAAAACGGGGGCTTTGATCGCTATGAAGAGTGTCACGGACGATCATGACCTGATGATCATCAACAAATCCGGGATCACCATCCGGATGTCTGTTTCGGATATCAGGGTCCAGGGCAGGAATACACAAGGTGTTAAACTGATCAACCTGGGCGATGCCGACGAGATCGCCTCCGTTACCCGTATCGACAGGCCCGAGGAAAACGAAGATGAACTGCTGGGTGACGATGAACCCAGAGGAGAAGAGGAAGCAGGGGAGGATAATAGCGAAGAGGCTCCGGCGGAGGACCAGGATTGATGTCGTTACTTCGGATAACTTCCGGGAGGGTAATATTTTGGTCATAAAAGAGTTATTATCATTTGGATTTCATCAGTTAACGGAAATACATCAGCTATGAGATCTGCAGCCATTTTCTTTTTTTTGTTGTGCCTGGCCTCGATAAGCTTCGGTCAAAAGTCCAAGATCGCCAGCGCCAATAACTATCTCACCTTTTTTCTAAAAGATAATGACAAAGAAGCCCTGGGAAAAGCCAAGGAAGCGATCGACCTGGCAGCGGCTCATGATAAATCCAAAAACATGGCCAAAACCTGGTATTACAGGGGCATGATCTATCAAAACATTTATGATAATAAGGATCAACACCACCTGGCGCCCGATGCTTTGACCATTGCTTTCGAATCTTTTCAGAAAACGCTCTTCCTGGATGAGGCCAAAAAGGAATACCACAGCGATGTTATCCGCCGGTTGAAATACATCAAGGATGCTTATTATAATGAAGCGGCGATCCATTTGAAAAAGGAAGCCTTCCAGCCGGCATTCGACAATTTCTCCATGGTGCTGACCCTGTCGGATTATCTTAAAAAGATCACCGGGGAAACCGTTACGGATACTTTGGTGATGTCTTATAAAGCCTATACCGCTGAAAAGATCGGGAAGCCGGATATCGCGAAGGTGCTATATGCGCAACTCATCGGTATGGGCACCAGGAGCCTGCCGGTTTTTCAATCGCTGGCCCGGATCTATAGTGATGAAAATGATCTGGACAATGCCCTGGAAGTGCTGCAAAAGGGGAGGACTTTGTATCCCAGGGACAATGGCCTGATCATCGACGAACTGAATATCTTCCTTCGGCAGGGGAGGTTGCAGGAACTGATCGAAAAGCTGGAAAAAGCCATCGAACTGGATCCGCATAATCCCGACCTGTATTATGTGCTCGGCACTGCCTTCGACAGCAATGGCGAACCGAGGAAAGCCAGCGGCGCTTATGAAAAAGCGCTGATGATCAACCCTGATTATTTCGAAGTGCTTTATAACCAGGGAGCCTTGTATTACAACCAGGCCATCGAGCTGAATAAGCAAATGAATGAGTTGAGCGCCAAGCAAATGGATGTGTATGCGGAGCTGAAGGCCAAGCGGGACGGGCATTACCAAAGCGCCTTACCTTATTTCGAAAGAGCGCTGGCCTTAAACGAGAATGATATCAATTCCTTAACAGCCCTGAAAGAGATCTATGCCCGCACGGATCAGTTGGAGAAATCGAATATCATCAAAAAACGGCTGGAAAGCCTAAAAAAATAGGCGATCCCTGAAAAAATAATAGCAGAAAACAATATCTTGTGAACCCTTAATCGAAAAACCAAAAAAACTGAAAAATATGAGATCAATTCTTGCGATTAGCTGTTTGTTAGTAACGATTGTGCTGGGCTCGGTTTTTACGGCCGTAGCACAGCCGGAACTGCTGGAAAAAGTCGAAGCCAAACCCGGTGAGGTAAAGATTGCCTATGAAAAATGGAAAATGCCCAATGGCCTGATCGTGATGATCCATGAGGACCATTCCGATCCGATCTGTCATATCGATGTTACCTACCATGTCGGCTCGAACCGTGAAGAGATCGGGAAATCCGGCTTTGCCCACTTTTTCGAGCATATGATGTTCCAGGGATCTGAAAATGTAGGGGATGAAGAACACTTTCAGATCGTCAGCGCTGCCGGCGGTACGTTGAACGGTACCACTAACAGCGACCGGACGAATTATTTTGAAACTTTACCGAGCAACCAGTTGGAGCTGGCCCTGTGGCTGGAAGCCGACCGGATGGGATTTTTCCTGGATGCCATCACCAAGAAAAAATTCGAAGTACAGCGGGATGCGGTAAGGAACGAGAAATCTCAAAATGTGGAGAACCAGCCCTATGCGATCGGTTTTGTGGAATACCTGCCACGGACGCTGTATCCTCCTGGACATCCCTATAGCTGGCCTGTGATCGGCTATGTAGATGACCTCAACCGGGTGAAAGTGGACGACCTGAAGGATTTCTTCATGCGTTGGTATGGTCCCAACAATGCTTCCTTAACGGTTGCCGGAGATGTGGATCCGAAAGAGGTGCTCAAGCTGGTTGAAAAATATTTCGGTTCGATCCCCGCCGGACCTAAAGTCGATAAGCTGATCACGGAACCGGTCATCCTGCCGGTAGATCAATATGTGAATTATGCCGACAATATTTATCTGCCGATGACGGTGATGGCCTTCCCGACGGTTCCGAATTATCACCGGGATGAAGCCGCCCTGGATGTCATGGCCGATATCATGGGAGACGGTAACAACTCCATTTTTTATAAAGAATTCGTGAAAACCGAAGAGGCTGTGCAGGCCATTGTACAGCATCCGTGCCGGGAACTGGCAGGGGAGTTGAATGTGATGGTTATTTCTTATCCTGACCGTACCTTCAGCGAAGTGGAAGAGAAGATCAGGATCTGTATGGATAAATTCGAAGCCGAGATCACCGAAGATGCTGTCCAAAGGGCCAAAGCCAAAATGGAAGCTCAGATCGTCGACGGAATGAGCAGTGTCAGTTGGAAAGCCGCTCAACTGGCATCCTGGAATATGCTGCTGAACCGGCCTTTTAACCTGGATCACAATATCAAGCGTTATCAAAAGGTATCCCGGGAAGATGTGGTCCGGGTATTTAAAAAGTATATCAAAGGGAAAAAAGCGGCGATCATGAACATTCGCGCCAGGGATCCGATGTCGAAAGACTCCGTGAAGAGTGTCAACCCCTATGCCAATATCAAATTATCGAACGAAAAACCCAAACTATACGCCGAATCCGGGGAAACCTGGGTTTACAAGAAGCCCGCAGATAATTTCGACCGGAGCTCGAGGCCCAAACCGGGGGAATCCAAAAAACCGGTGATCCCTAGCTATTTCACCCAGAATTTAAGCAATGGTTTGAACATTATTGGCACGCAAACAACTGAAGTGCCTAAGGTGGTGATCATGCTTGAGATCAGGGGAGGTGACCTGGTGTTGAACGATGTTAAAAAAGCAGGGCTGGCATCACTTACGGCAGACCTGATGTATGAAGGCACCCAAAAAATGACGACAGAAGAGTTCAGCGCAGCCCTGGAACGGCTGGGCAGCACCATCGATTTTATCGGGGGTCGCCAGAGCACAACCATTTACGTAGAATCGTTGACCAAAAACCTCGATGCAACCTTGAAGCTGTTTGAAGAAAACCTGATGCAGCCCAGGTTTAACATTAAAGATTTCGACCGGGTGAAAAAGCAGGCTGTTGCTAACTTAAGGAACCGGAAAAATGACGCTAACGGTATGGC
The DNA here is from genome assembly GCA_028278085.1 of Chitinophagales bacterium. GTDB lineage: Bacteria > Bacteroidota > Bacteroidia > Chitinophagales > JANQFB01 > JANQFB01. The sequence continues at coordinate 2,114 of JANQFB010000035.1, read as the reverse complement.
TATTGATGTTTATAATGCGTTGGTATACGGAGAGGATAACATGTGGGGCGCTTATGCGACGGCCAAATCGCTTAAAAAGCTGTCCCTCGACGATGTGAAGGAATATTACAGCAAATATTATACACCCTCCCAAACCCGTGTGGTTGTGGTAGGAGATATTACGGAAGCAGACGCCAAAGCCAAACTGGCCTTCCTGGAAAAGTGGGAAGATAAAAAGGTCACCATCCCTGAAATGCCCAAGCCGGTCGAGCCGGAAGAAACGATGATCTATATTGTGCATAAGCCCTATTCCCCCCAATCCGTACTCCGGATGGGACACGTGGGCTTGCCCTATGATGCTTATGGCGACTACCTGAAAGCCAGTATCACGAACTTCCCGTTAGGCGGTGCTTTTAACAGCCGGATCAACCTCAACCTGCGGGAAGACAAAGGGTTCACCTATGGTATCCGCTCCAGCTTCAGCGGCAATGAGTTCCCGGGAACTTTTACCGTGGGTTCCAGTGTGAAAAGAGCGGCCACCGATAGCGCCGTGTCGGAAATTATGATGGAGATCAACGGTTATCTGAAAGACGGGATCACCGATAAAGAATTAGAGTTTACCAAAAGCTCTTTGCTGAACAGTGAGGCTTTGCGGTATGAAACAGCTTTCCAAAAGACACGCTTCCTGTCGCGGATCCTGCGATATAACCTGGAAAAGGATTATACCGATAAACAATCCGCCATTTTGAAGGGGATGTCCAAAGACGATATCAATGCGATCGCTAAAAAGCATATTAAGCCGGAAAAAATGATCATCGTCGTGGCGGGGAATAAATATTCCATTAAAAAGCCGCTGGAAAAGCTCAAGCTGGGGAAAGTCAAGGAATTCTCCTATGACTGATCGCCAGCAAACCTAACCTTAGACTTAAAAAAGGAGGAAATCATGAAAACATTTGCCGGAATACTCGCTTCGATGTGTGTGGTGGCGACTTTGTATGCGCAGAAATCCGCCGTACAAAGCGCAGCGAATTACCTCAAATACGAGGAATACGAAAAGGCCAAAACAGCGATCGACAAAGCCTATGAAAATCCTACGACCAGCAACCACTATAAGATGTGGTACTACCGGGGAAAGGTTTACCTGGAGATCTCTGAAAAGCGGGACTACAGCCACCTGGATCCGAAAGCTTCCATGAAGTCGGCGGAGAGCTTTATCAAATATCTCGAGACCGATAAGAAAGGCTATTATGAAGATGGACAGGAATTGCTGATCCGGAGCGGCTTTGAATTGTATTCCGACGGTGTGGCGGCCTATAAAGCCGGTAAACACGCAGAAGCGATCACTTTCTATGAGATGATCCATACCTTATTTCCCCATGATGAAAAAGGCAACCTGAAACGGAACAATGTTTCCGCGGAATCGGTCTATCAGAATACTTACTATGCAGCCGTGCAGATGAAAGATTATACCAAAGCCAAGGCCTGCCTGGAAGAAATGATCAAGCTGGATTTCAACGATCCGATCATTTACCTGCAGATGAGCAAGATCCTGCTCAACGAGAAGGATACGGCCAAAGCGCTGAAATATGTAGAGATGGGCAGGGCTACTTTCGACGACGATAAAGACCTGATCAATGCGGAAATGAATATCTACGTCTGGCAGGGCCGCTCCAAAGTCCTGATCGAAAAGCTCACGGAAGCTATCGAAATGGATCCGGAATACGAATTGCTGTATTTCAACCGGGGCACGCTGCTGGAAAAAAACAACGACCTCGAAGGCGCCAAGAAGGACTATGACAAAGCCATCGCGATCCGCCCGGATTACTTCGACGCCGTCTACAATAGGGGTGCGATGGAATTCAACCGGGCCATCCAGATCAACAATGACATGAATGCCCTCGACGTCAGCGAGCAAAAGAAATACGACGAGCTCAAAGCCTCCCGCGACGATTATCTCAAAAAAGCTTTACCTTTCCTGGAAAAAGCCCATGAGCTCGAAGATGAGGACCTGCACACCATGCTGGCCTTGAAAGAGATCTACCTCCGCACGGACAACCTGGAAAAATCCGGCTCCATATCCAGTAAGATCGCTGCTGTGAAGGAAAAGAAGAAGAAGGAGAAGGAGAACTAGGAAG
>JANQFB010000004.1 GCA_028278085.1 Chitinophagales bacterium | reverse complement strand
GGGTAATATAGTCATCACCCTGGTACCCTGGGAGATCCTTTCGGCCATCAATCCCTTTACTTACTTTTATGAAACGGTAGCCATCATGATAGGCATCGCTATGGCAGGTGTTTTTTTGCCCGTTCCCATGGCTTTCGATGTAATCATTGTTGCCATCCTGGTAGCAGCAGGTATACCTCCCCGGTACACTATGATCCTGCTGTTTTGCCTGGGTATATTCAGCATTTATCCCTGGCTGCTGATCAAACAATCCGTATCGGGAAAATTAGCGGCATTGCTTTTTATCGTACTCGTAATGCTGGGCATAACTGCCGGTATCTCCGGCCATTATTACGCCCGGTGGGACATGAACCGGAAGATCCCACAGATCATCCGGTTGTTAGAGGAGTCTCCTGATTCCAGGGTTAGTGAATTCCGGTTAGATCCTCCCCAAAGGCAAAACGCATCCATTGCTACAACCGAAAAGGTGTTGAACGCAATAGCAATCGATACCACAGCACCGGTAACCATCACTCAATTGCCCTTCACAAACCGGAAAGGGTCCGGGGATAAAGCCTTTGAGCGGCTTGAAGGGCAAGCATTGGGTATTCAGGCGCCGAATTCCTATACCGTATATGATCATTATCCCCCTTTTGCCCATGGCCCGGGAATATCCTCCGGGGATATCGATCGCGACGGCTGGCCTGATCTGCTGATAGCATTTAAGGGTAAGCTCACCCTCTATAAGAATGATAGCGGAAGCAGGTTTATCCCCCTGTTTCAGGATACTACCGATCCGACGAGGCATCCATTTTCCGCTGCCGCCCTGGTTGATCTGAACAACGATGCATGGCCGGATATTTTTTATACCGTATACAACCACGGGAATTTCATAAGATATAATCATCACGGAAGTTTTGACAGCTCCAAACGGGTGCTAACACCAAATCATGACAAAGCGGTACTCACGGTAGCTCCATCCTTCGGGGATGTGGACCTGGATGGTGACCTGGACATTTTCCTGGGCAACTGGACCCTGGGCGTACTGGTATCTATCAGAAATTCCCTGAAAGCTTCCCAAAATGCTCTACTGTTGAACAGGGGGGAACATTTTGAAATGGTGATGATGCCCGGAATGATCGGCGAAACCTTGAGTACCATGATCACGGATTTTAATAACGATCATTGGCCGGATCTTATCGTGGGTAATGACTTCAAACCCCCGGATGTATTTTATATCGGCGATGGTAATGGAAGCTTCCGGGTGGTGAACCGGTCACAGGGATTGATCGAAAGATCCGCTCAAACCACCATGAGCATCGCTACGGCAGACATCGACAATGACCTTTTACCGGAGATCTATGTAGCGGCCATCAGCCGGGAAGGGTTAGCTGCCGAACATCAACGCTCTGTCGATCCCGAGTTATGCGAGGAGATCGAAGATCCTGCTTACAAGGACTTTTGCCAAAAAACCTTACAACACTATGTCAGGATCTTGTCAGCCGCTTCGGATCTTGACATGTCCCTTTGCCCACCCGGTTGGGAACATGACTGTATTGCCTCTTATATTTACCGGATAGCCAACAAAAAACGTCCCCGCGAACATACCGAAGATCTCTGTGAACTACTGCCAGGATCATGGGAAAGCCTGAAATGGCTTTGCCAGTACAACCGGGAAGACAGTATATTCTATAATCCATCGATTGCTGAAGAGGCCATTCCCTTCCTGCCCGAGCGAAATATATTGCTAAAGGCCGATAATGAAGGGCGCCTGGCAGACCAGGCCGACAAGTTCGGTTTGGTATCCGGGGGTTGGTCATGGAATGCCAAATTTGCAGACCTCGACAATGATGAATGGCAGGACCTATACCTGGTGAATGGATTTTTCCTGCAAAAAAGATGGGACCAGAAACATTTTTACCGGAGTATAAATGGGAAGCACTTCGAAGACCAAACCGAGGCTGCGGGACTTCAATCATTCTTACCTATACATGCTTATACATACGTCGATTATGATCATGACGGAGACCTCGATATCATAGCCGCACCTGCCATCGGCCCGATCCTGGTTTACCGGAACACCAACACTACCGGGCAAGCCATTGCCTTCGAGCTACAGGATGAATTGGGTAATTTCTATGGCATCGGCAGCAAGGTGATCATCCGGTACAATAAGGGGCAGCGCCATCAAATGCGGGAGATCCAGGCGGGCGGCGGATTTAAATCATTCGATGCCCCGGTGGCATGGTTCGGATTGGGAACCTATGAACACATTGACCGGGTCGAGATCATATGGCCAGGGGGTGATATAACGATAGTCGACCAACCCCTTAAAGCCGGGAGTCGCTATGTGATCACGCGGAGTCGGTCTGAGCTTTAGGAATGATCAAAGATCCGAAAGTATTAAAAGGTTTATTTTTCCAGGTTTTTGGTCTTAAAACCAATTTTTTTGCGAGGTGTTACCTGTTCTTTAATAAATTGTTTCAGATAGGCAAATACCTGCTGGATCGCTTCGTCCTGGCCTGCTACTTTCTTTTCCAAAGCCTCCATTTTTATCAGGAGATCTTGATGGGTGAGCAACATTTCATTGAGTTTAACAAAAGTATCGATAATAAGCATATTCACCTTGTCAGCTCTTTCACTTCTCAATACACTCGACAACATTAGTATGCCATGTTCTGTAAAGGCATATGGAGGATACTTGGAATGCTGACCTCGCTTTAAGGTCGCATTTTGCGACCTTAAAGATTGATACTCTTCTATGGATATTCTAAACATGTATCTCTCCGGAAATTTCCCGCTGTTTCTTCTGACTTGTTCATTCAACCGTTTTGTTTTTACCTGGTAGAGTTCTGCCAAATCATAGGACAACATCACTTTCTTTCCTCGTAGATGATATATTTTATTGACAATTACTTCTTCGGGAATGATAATTTGTTCCCTACCAGATTTTTGTCTTGAAGGGTTAACCGATAAACTATCTGGGGTGGTCGAACCTTTACGACCTGATCCTTTAGTCATTTTTTGTATTTGATTTATTGCTAAATTTAAAACTAATTCCGGGATTTAGCAACGATTGACAGCGATCGGTCAATGAGAATGGTTGTGATGGTGATTGGTTGCCGTATCAAAGTCGATTACCGCATTTTCCAGGTATACCAAAGTATCCACCCCTTCAACTATGTGGATGATTTGGTCCGGATCAACGGATTCAAAATTTTGGGTGAGGTCCGAAGCCGGCCAATTGATCTCGATACTAAGTATTTTTTCCGCTTGCCCCAGGCCGATTTCCTGCCGCATAGTTGAAGAGCCGAAACTACCTCCCGTGCCGACAGTACGGTGAATTTCACGGACACCTTCATCAGTTTCCACCCTTACCCGTATCCTGGCTCCTATCCCATCGCGGTTGCTTTGAGTGCCCTCCGGTATTAAAGTAATCCACCGGTTCCGATTACCCGGGTTTTCAAACAAGGCGTTTTGAAAACCGTCGGCCGGGATCGCGCCGCCCAATTCCACCAAAATATCCTGGTCGCCATCGTTGTCAATATCCCCGAAGGCAATGCCGTGGCCTTTTTGGATATGACCGAGTCCGAAGGTGGCCGTTTCATCATCAAATACCTTTCCTTTACGGTTCCGGAACAAGCGGTTGGGATAGATCGCCCGGAAATCCGGTTCACCCGTTCCGAGATAAATATCCAACCACCCGTCGTTGTCAACATCGCCGAAATTAGCACCCATCGTATAAACCGGCCGGTCCAGCTTCAGGCTTTTAGTGACATCGGTGAACGTGCCGTTTCCGTTATTCCTATACAACACCGGATTCGCTTCCGTTACCGTTGTTCCCAACATATCGGACACCACTCCGGTAATCGATCTCCCCATACCTCTCTCGTAGCCCGCCACGAAGATATCGAGCCAGCCATCATTGTTGAAATCCCAAAACCAGGTCGGGAAACTACCGTATGGCTCTCTCACGCCTGCGGAAGCGGTAACATCTTCAAATGCAATCCGGCCCGCATTTCCTTTATTATGGAACAAATAATTCTCCCCGCGAAAACAGGACACGTAGATATCAGGATAACCATCGTTATCAAAGTCTCCAGCAGTGGCGCCTTTCACAAACCCGGTGATATCTATTCCGGCAGCCCTGGCTATTTCCGAAAAAGTGCCGTCGCCATTGTTTAGAAATAATTCACAGGGATGCGGCCTTTTACGGCTTACCGTTTCATTGCCGATAAAAAGATCCAGCCAGGAATCTCGATTAAAATCGGCAAATACAGCAACCTGACCAGGATGAAAAGACAATAAGCCGGCTTGCTTTGTAACATCCGTAAAGGTTTGATCGCCATTATTTTTTAACAGGGAATTTGGAACCCCGACCTTACCCCAGGCTCCTCTTAATATGAGGATATCCTTGAATCCATCATTGTCATAATCCGCATGAATGGTATTGAGTCCGCCGGCCAGCCCATCCAGTCCTGCGTGCCGGGTAAGGTCTGTGAAAGTACCATCACCGTTATTACCAAAATAACGGATCGTACTATCGAGCCCCCAGTCCGTAAAAAAAACATCGACCCAACCATCATTATTCAGATCTTCCATAATAGCGCCACCGCAATTACTGAACACATCCAGCCCAAGCTTTGGAGCGACGTTATCAAACCTTTGTGCGCTGTCTTTAGGTTGGGGTATAGCCATGTAAAATTCTTGTGGTACACTATCCGGATATTGGCCCAGGGTCATATACGCTATGTTTAATAACCACCTTGACGGCAGATCATCCGGATTCCCTGCCAATAGCTTCTTATATAATTCGATTGCCCTGGCAGAACCTGTGGTCAGTTGATGCACGGCATCCGGCTGGAGAGGGAGGATACATGCGTTTGGACTATGATTGAGCACACAATTCTCATCTTCGGCCAACCGTATGTAAGCTACAGCCAATGATGTTTTCACCTTTATCCGAACATCATCCGGCAATTTTTCATCAGCTTCGAGGATATTGTTCAACATGTCGATGACCTTCTTGGTTTGTCCTTGGTTCAGCAAGTTATTAGCCACAAACATTTTTTCATGTATTGGCGCATTTTCCCGAACAACAAATAAGGAACTATCGTCCCAATTGCGGAAGATCTTCTGCTTTACCAATCTAAGCAGATCCATCATCCCTGCATTGCCTTCTCCCAAACCCGGATCATTTTTCACGGCTTGCTGAAAATCGACTTGTTGCTGACAAGCGGTTCCGACAAGGATCACTATCAGGCTTACATATCCAAGCCACCCAGCACTGGAATACCATTTGTTTTTCTTCATAATGAAAAAGGGAGCCAGTGATAAAAATATAAAATCCGCTTTTATTTGCTGCTGCAAATATCCTTTACTCCTAAAACGTAGCATCAGATTTATGTTTGTTCTTCTTTGTTAACTTTGTGCCAAACAGCATTTTTCCCCAAACAACCATGTCTATCCAGCATAAGCAACTCTTTTTATCCATCCTGTTGCTTGTCATGATCGCTGTGGCCTTTTGGATGAGTTCCCGGTATCCTGCTTTGAATGAAAAGGCAATGATGGGCGGAGACTTTTCCACCAGTGGCATAAGCTTCGACAACTGGTTGGAAGTCAATTCCGGCAATCCATTATGGGAACAATTGCTGATCAACACCCTGAATTGGCTGTATACCAACCGGCAAGGGATGACCTTCGGGCTGTTATTTGCCGCAGCCCTCATGCTGCTGCTCAGCACGCTCCAACGTAAACACTTTAACAATTTACTGGCCAACTCCATGATGGGTATGATCATCGGCGCACCCCTGGGTGTATGTGTCAACTGTGCCGCCCCGATCGCCGAAGGGGTACAGCGAGCCGGTGGTCATGTAGCCACGGCTGTTGCGATCATGACCAGTTCCCCAACGATGAATATCATTGTGTTGACCATGCTCTTTGCCCTGTTTCCCCTATATATGGTGGTGATCAAGATCTCTCTGACCCTGGTATTTATCCTTGTCGCCATTCCTTTCCTGGTCAAGTGGTTGGCCAAAAACGACGAGATCGCTGCTAATGAGCAGGATAAGCTCCTGCAGAAAGCCGGCGCCGGCCAAAAAAACCTCCTGGCAACAAACCCGGGATCTGACATACAGAATAGCTGGGCTGAAGCAGTGAAATGGGCAGGGTTGGGATTTATACGCAATTTTTGGTCGGTCATCAAGCTTACCCTGCCGCTAATGCTCCTGGCGGGTCTGATCGGGAATGTGCTGATCACCTTTTTTCCCTGGGAATACCTGGCCTTCACGAAAATGCCTACATCTTTCATGCTTTCGGTGATCATTATGGGAGTGATCACCCTGATCGGCCTTGTATTACCGGTTCCCATGGCATTCGACGTGATTATTGTGGCTATCCTGTTAGCCGGTGATGTTCCGGAACGTTATGCCGTCATTTTACTATTCACCCTGGGAATTTTCAGCATCTACCCCTGGCTACTCTTACGACGGTCAGTTTCCCTGGGCTTTGCTTCTGCAATTTTTCTGGTGCTGGCCGGCTTAGGTATGCTGGCAGGATTCTCCGGTCATTACTATGCCCGTTACGATCTGGACCGGTCGATCATCGGGATCATGGAGTCCGCCAAAAAAATCAATACGCTTAAAATTTTGCGGCTCGATTTACCCCAGGCGAAACCACCGGATGTTCAATGGACCCAATTGTATGGTGAAATGATAACCAGCCCCACACCGGCCGGAAAACCCCAAGATCCGTCGATATCGATCCGGCGTTTTTCCTTCTTATCTTCTCAGGGAGAAGGAGCGGCCTTATTCGAAAAGATCGAAGGCCCGGAACTCGGCATTGTGGAAGCCAACAGCTATTCGATCTATGATTATCTCCCACCCACAGCCCATACCTCCGGACTAGCATCCGGAGATATCGACAAAGATGGCTGGATAGATCTGCTTGTTTCACATGAGGATGGGCTTACGTTGTACCGCAACGCCGAGGGAAAGCGATTTTTAGCGGAACCCATATCAATTCCAGGTTCGGATCAGGCTATTTTTTCAACGGCTAGCCTGGTGGATCTGGACAATGACGGATGGTTGGACATCTTCGTGGCCATATACCGGAAGGGTAACTACGTGATCTACAATAAAGCCGGGCAATTTGCAACAGATACACCGCAACTTTTGCCAAATCATCCCTCGGCGGTGCTGACCGTGGCTCCCGCATTCGGGGATCTCGACCGGGACGGGCAACTGGAGATCTTCCTGGGTAACTGGACGCTGGGAACATTATTACCCAACAGCGTTTCACACAATGCGTCCCGTAATGCCTTGCTGATCCGGGAGCATGACAGCTACAAGCTTGTACCTATGGATGCTATCAAAGGTGAAACCCTGAGCACCATGATCACGGATTTTAACCAAGATGACCTGCCTGACCTTATTGTGGGCAATGATTTCCATCCGCCGGACATCTTTTATACCGGCAACGGCAGCCATGCGCTTAAAACCATACAGCGGTCGGATATCGAAAGATCCACGCATTTAACCATGAGTATTGCTACAGCCGATATCGACAACGATCTGAAGCCCGAGATCTACCTTACTGCCGTAAGCAGACAGGGATTGGATCCGGCCACACATTTCAGAACGCCCGAGGCGGCTTTTTGCAATGACATCGACGATCCGGCATATCATCGATTTTGCCGGGAGGTTATGCAGAATTTTGTAGGGGTCTACCGGGCACACACCAAATCCAACCTCGGGATGTGCCCGAAAGGCTGGGAGTACGAATGTATAGCAGCCCAGATCTATCAAATGGCCAAAAAACAAAAAGTTAAGGAGGGATCGACGGAGCTCTGTGATCTGTATCCGTCTGCCTATGAACAGTTAAAATGGCTCTGTGAATTTGAACGTTTCGACAGCACTTTATATACCAAAGACCAACTGGCGGCCGCGATCCCATTTATCAGAGACCGCAATGTTTTGTTAAAATCTAACAGCGAAGGGAAATTTATCGATCAGGCGGAGCAATTCGGTATTCACCTGGGCGGGTGGTCCTGGAACGGGAAGTTTGCGGACTTGAACAACGACGAATGGCCCGACCTTTATATCGTCAACGGATATATCATCAGTCAGTTCTGGGATCAAAAGATTTTCTATCAAAATCATCAGGGAAAGCATTTTACCGATCAAACGGAGGCTGCCGGTTTGTCGACCTTTTTGCCGATCCAGGCTTACACCTATCTGGACTACGACCATGATGGGGACCTGGATATCATTGCCGCTCCGTACCTGGGGCCGATCCTGGTATACCGGAACACGCAAAAAAAAGGGCGCGCGATCATGTTTGAGCTCCATGATCAAATCGGCAATTATTATGGCATCGGCAGTAAAGTCATCATCCGGTATGGCAAACGCCATCAGATGCGGGAGATCCAGGCCAGCGGGGGATTCAAATCTTTCGATGCGCCGATAGCGTGGTTCGGTTTAGGGGAACACCAAAGGGTCGACCAGGTGGAGATAAGATGGTCGACCGGTGGTACAACCCTATTGGATATGGAGTTTAAGGCCGGTGCAAAATATATCATTACCCGTCATTCGGAAATCAATTGATGGGATGGGTTTTATAGGGGTTTATCATCGGTTTCCTTTGGCAGCATTCCGGATCTGTGGGGTCATTGCCAGTTCAGTCTTATTCACATGAGTGCGATCTTCGGATATATAAATTTGGACGGCCAACCTGCCGATCCGGCCATAGCCCGGAAAATGCAGGATGCTATGGACCACTGGGCTGCAGATGACAGCGGATTGGTCGTGATGGGTGGCCTCGCTTTAGGTCATTTGATGCTATGGAATACACCCGGATCGAAAATGGACAAACAGCCCTACTCGGACACAGGAAAGGATCTGTGTATAACCGCCGATGTTCGATTGGATAACCGGGATGAATTGATCAATCAACTGGGTATCGGATCCCGGAACATCCCGGATTGCCGGCTGATCCTTCTGGCCTGGCAAAAATGGCGAACGAATTGTCCAAAGTACCTGATCGGTGATTTTGCCTTTGCCATCTGGGACGGCCGGGAAAAGCAATTATTTTGTGCCGGTGATCACCTGGGCGTTAAACCCTTCTACTATTATCACCGGGGTAACCTGTTTGTATTTGCCTCCGAAATAAAGGGCCTGTTGGCACATCCCTTAGTCGATGCCAGCTTGAATGAACTATGGATCGCGGATCTTTTATGCCGTTTTACGATCGATGCTTCCTCGACCCTGTACCGGCATATCAAGCGCATATCGCCTGCCCAGCACCTCCAATTTCAAGCGGGAAAAGCGCCTTCGATCGAACAATATTGGGAATTGTCGCCGGACCAGGAATTGCCACCGGCAACCGATGAAGCATATATCTCAGGATTCCGGGAAAAGTTAACAACGGCCGTTGAATGCCGGTTACAAACGGATTACCAGGTCGGAGCGGAATTGAGCGGGGGATTAGACTCCACCGGTGTAACCGCTATTGCCCATCGATTGTTGAAGGAACAGCAAAGATCCCTGCAAGCCTATTCCCTGGTATTGCCGGTAGGCGCTGACCTGTATATGCCGGATGAAAGGGAGGCTATCGAAGCATTTTGCCGGTATGCAGGGATCGAAGCGCCTTGTTACATCACCGGCGAAGAAGGAGGATTGTTGCAAGCCTTGGAATGGAATGCAAGGATACAGGACGAACCGCCAAGGGAGATGAATGTCGCCTACCGCGATTTGCTTTTTCAACAAGCGCAACAAGCGGATATACGGGTCTTGCTATCAGGTTTCGGAGGGGATGATCTGGTCAGTTCCCATGCCGCGGGCTACCAGGAGGATCTCATGAAGCAAGGCCGATGGCTAACTTGCTGGCGGGAAGTGAGGGCACAGAAAAAAAGGAGGTCTACCGGTTACCATCCAATTGTCAGAATGGGCAGCCTGATCACCGGCCGGATCCTGGGTATGCTGGGGATCGATTATTACGAACTGATGGATCGCCGGATGAGCGCCAAATATCCCATGGGAAAGTTAAAATTGCAACAGCGCCCTATCCTGCCCGATTGGAAGCAGCAATTTGACATGGAACAAAGACAATTGCTTTTTAAGGAAGTCTATAGCCGCTTACCGGAATTACGGGCCAGCCAGGTCAAGCGATTGATGCAACCCCATTCCCAACTTCGGATGGGCTATTGCGACCTGGCCACGCGGTCATTCCGGATGGAATACCGGTATCCTTTGCTGGATATCCGCCTGCTGGAGTACTATCTGGCTTTACCGACACGGATGAAAGCTCAAAACGGCTATGGGCGCTATATTTACAGGATGTCTCTGGAAGGTCTGTTACCGCCATCACTACAATGGCGTGAAGATAAAACAGGCTCAGCGCAACCCCATGTAGCCCAACGGGAGGAGATCGATGCGGATCAGTTATTTGCCTTGCTATGGTCCATTCCCAAAGATCATAAGATCTATCAATACGCCGACCTCTCCCGTTTAAAGCCAAAGCAGGATATTCAGCTCAAAGGCATGACCAAGGTGTGGCGGCAACTGGATCCCGCTTTTCAATGTCTGATTTTAGATAGAAAACTGAACCCTTCATAAACTGAGCTGTGCACGCACTGGTAACCGTTTCCGATCGTAAGTATATTCCAGGAACACAGGTATTGTTTCATTCCTTTCTGAAGCACAATCCCTGGTTTTCCGGCGATTGTGCTTCAGAAAGGAATGAAACAATACCTGTGTTCCTGGGATATACTTACGATCGGAAACGGTTACCAGTGCGTGCACAGCTC
>JANQFB010000552.1 GCA_028278085.1 Chitinophagales bacterium | reverse complement strand
AAAACCGTAACTGAAAATTGCCGCCAAACCGAGGATATTTGCACCGGCTTCCCGAAGCGTTGCCACTGCCTGTAAGCTGCTTTTTGCGGTCGAGATCAGGTCTTCCACAACCACTAACCGCTGGCCGGATCTCAATTCCCCTTCAATGCTATTGGTCAGTCCGTGCTTCTTGGGTTGCGACCGGACATAAACAAACGGAAGATCCAGTTGATCGGCCACCAATGCACCGTGAGGGATACCTGCCGTAGCCACCCCAGCGATCACCTCGACGCCTGGAAAATTATCGAGAATTCCGGCCGCCAAACTCGCTTTGATCTTTGTTCGTAATGCCGGATATGACAATGATTTTCTATTGTCGCAATAAATCGGAGACCTTATTCCGGATGTCCATGTAAATGGATTTTGCGTATTTAATTTAATTGCTTTAATTTGCAGCAATGAACTTGCAATTTCCTTGGCAAGTTTGTCTTCGATCAGCATGGCTCAAAACTATAAAATTTTTATCAATGACATTGCGGTATTTTTAGTGGACAGCCTGCCCTTAACCTTCCAACAACAGATCAATCAAAACTATAACGGTTGCTTTTTACTGGTTCCCTGTCACGACCTCGACGACCTGGAAAATGTCGTCGATTGCATCGAAAAAAAACCGGAATTCAAAACCTGTGTCATCCTCGGTGATGATATCGAAAAGCTCAAATCGGATTACCTCTCCTTATATAAATGTGTTGAAGCATCCGGGGGTGTGGTCAGGAACCAGAACAAAGATATCCTGATGATCTACCGAAATAACCGTTGGGACTTGCCCAAAGGCAAGATCGATAGCGGTGAAACTCCTGAAGTTGCGGCTATTCGAGAGGTCAAGGAGGAAACCGGCATCCGGGACCTGGATCTCGTCAGGCCATTGATCTCCACCTTCCATACGTTTAAGATCGATGGGGAGCGGTATTTCAAGCAAACCCGGTGGTTTGAAATGGAAAGCCAGCCCTTCGATCGCTTTGAGCCCCAGTTAGAGGAAGGGATCACAGAGGTGTTATGGGCCGATAACGTAAAACTTCCCGAATGCCTGGCCAACTCCTATAATTCCATCGAAGATGTGATCCGATCGTTGTGACAAAACTCCCAGGTCTTCATCAAATCAAAAATCATAAATCACAAATCGTACATCGTAAATCAATACACTCCAATGATTTATGATTTACGATATTTGATGTTTGGTTTTTGAATATTTAAGGCAAAAACCGGCTGGCATCCCCACCATGCCGGATGATATCCCTGACAATGGTTGAGGATATGGCCGAATGTTCCGGAGCCGAAGTCAAAAATACCGTATCGATCCCGGCCATTGACCGGTTCATTTGAGCGATCGGCATTTCATAGGCCAGGTCTGCTCCCGATCGAAGGCCCCGGATAATGAATCCGGCATTTTCTTCCTTACAACAGTCGACCGTGAGTCCCTGATAGCTTTTTACGGTAATCCGGCTTTCATCGCCGAATAGCCGATCGATGGCAGCAATCCGCTCTTCCAGGGGTGTTAAATATTGCTTGTGCGCATTATGGCCGATACCGATAATGATCCGGTCGAACAGCGGAAGCGCCCGCTCTACAATATCCTGATGACCGATAGTGAACGGATCGAATGATCCCGGGAAAAGGGCAATTCGAGACATGGAATAAGAATGGATTAGCAGGTAAATATAGAAAAAATTGTGGTGCCGTAATTCCTTTTCAAATGGAAGCGCGGATGCTCATCGAAGGAATCTTTGGGAGAATGCTCCAGGATAAACCAACCTTGAGGTGTCAACAATTCCTTTTCAAAGATCAGATCCGGCAATCGATCGATGTGCGGAAAAGCATAAGGAGGTCCGGCGAAAATGATGTCGTATTGCTCATAACAATCCGCAATAAACTTCAAAACATCCTGGTTATAAGACTTTAGGCCGGTAATACCCAGCTTTTGCGCCGTTTGATCCACAAATTTGATGCATCCGGGGTATTTGTCCACCACGGTTATATCTTCACAACCCCTGGAAGCAAATTCATAGCTGATGCTGCCCGTTCCGCAAAAGAGGTCGAGGAATCTGACCTGCTCGAAATCGACAACATTGGTCAGGATATTGAATAATCCCTCCTTGGCAAAATCGGTGGTGGGCCGGGTAGGGAAATGTTTGGCCGGAAAGAATTTTCTGCCTCTGTACTTGCCACTGATGATCCTCATCCGGCAATGGCGAATAAGCTATAAAAATAATGATCCGGCAGGAAGCTGAGTTTGTAACTATAGGTAAAACCGGAGGGGCGTTTCATAAAATCAATGTTGCGGACATACTGGAAGACCATCTGGTAGATCTTTGCATCCTTTTCGAGCTCTCCCATAAAGCTAAGCTTCACCTCCCCTGGATCCAGGCCGAATTCCTGGTAAACAGCCAGTATGAAATAAGTGAAATCTTCCGGTGAATCATAGGCATAGGTATTTTGAAACCGGATCTTACCGGCTTCCAAAAGAATGACCGTCATTTCCTGCTGCCTGACATTGACAAATACCCGGCTTTCTTTTTCCGGGGCATATTCCCTGATGATATAATCGATCAGCCCGGTTATCCCGTGCGTAATACTAACCTGCTTCCACTTCTCCCGGAAAATGTGCTGCAGAGAATGCGGAACAGCAAACAGGAGCTTACTGTCCATGGGACTGATCCGGGCCGTATGCAAAAATTCATTGTCGGAAAAATCAAAATGATAAGATAGCACTTTCCGGCTGGATCCGGTATCGTATAAGGTATCCGGAACGAAAGTCTGTTTAGGCGTATTGACACCCAGCCTGACTTGTTGAAAATTGTGTTGCAGCAAGGGATCTTCCTGGAGGATCTTTTGGACAGTAGCTTCCATATCGCCGGAGAACTGGTCGAATTGCCAGGTCTTCAGCGCGAGGAACTTCTTCTTTTTGGTATCCAATATGCAACAGGAAAGGAATTTGGGATTAAATAGAAGGGTAAGGATATATTGTTCGGCAAAATCTTCCTTGAAAGATTCATCAACAATATCTATTTCGGCTTGTATATTATTCCCAGTTTCCAGCGGTACTAGCTTCTGACATGGAACCCACCCGGATGATCTCGTCTTCATCCAGGAATTTTTCATCCTGATCCCTGAGAAAATCAACATAATAGGCAAACGCTTCGAATACCTGTACGATGATCTTGCCTTTTTTCAGGGAACCGGCATCCATTTCAAACTTTTTACCACCGCCATTAGGAACATAGGGAAGTGAATCGGGATTGAATTGCTGCGTAAATAAAGAATCTCTGGCCGGGATATAGCTCGTATCCCAAACCGTTACCTGGGTAGAATCGTCCGGATTACCAATAACCTTTACCAGCATCAGGGTATCATGGTTGATAAAATGGATCAGGGTATCGAAATGCTTGGTATATACCCTGTACTTATCTTTATAAGCCAATTGAGCCGTCCGGATATCGATAAGATTTTGCTTGACAAGCTCCTGCCTGGCTTTTTTGATTTTGTTGAATTCGATAGGCGCTCGTATTTCCCGGTACAGCCAAAAACCCATGCCTAATATCACAACTGTCAAAGCGATATTTATGTATTTCATTGGTATTAATTAAACAGTCGTTTGGAAAATAACGGAGATTCTTCTTGTTGCATATCCGGAAACCTTAATCCTAACCCTACCAGGCTAGCCCGGTTTGAGCACACAATATTAACATTTTTTATTCTTATTTGATACGGTGTGCATAACAAAATTAGAGTAGGGTTACAACTAACGTCAGATTAGCACTATTTTTGCGCATGTTTACCTCTAAAAACCAGGATTTCAGGGCATTAATCGCTGATAAACTCGACCGGCAATATTTCATGCGACATATGGGCTTTGAACTGACGAAGATCGAAGCGGGGAGAATTGAAGGACGCTTACCCGTCGGTCAGATCCATAAACAGCAGAATGAATTCATCCATGGCGGCGTCGTTTCAACGATTTGTGATATTGTCGCCGGTTTTGCTGCCTTTTCATTGGTCGAAGCCAGCAAACATGTGGTTACTGCGGAAATAAAAGTTTCCTACCTCCGTCCCGGGAAAGGAAAAATGCTGGAAGCCGAAGGCTGGGTGGTCAAGCCGGGCAATCATTTCAGCTTTTGCGAAGCCGAAGTATGGGACATCCGCGATTCCGGGCGGGTGCTCATTGGAAAGGCAACGACCACCATGGCTATCATCGACAAATTCTCCTAAGGCCTTGGCCGCTTAACATCAACCCTTACCTGTTGTCGTCTACTATCACTTATAAGCAGATCCTGTCGATCGCTCTTCCGATCATGGTGGGCGCCCTGGCTCAAACCATCATCAACGTTACCGATACCGCATTTTTAGGAAGGGTTGGCCAGGTTGAACTGGGAGCCAGCGCTCTTGCCGGTATTTTTTATCTCGGGCTGACCATGATCGGCAACGGCCTTGCCCTGGGCGCACAGATCATTATCGCCAGACGGGTCGGTGAAGATCAGCCCAGGAAAGTCGGTCATATTTTCGACCAGGAGCTTTACCTGGCGGGATTATTCAGCCTGGTGCTGTTTTTGGTTTTGTTTTTCTCCGCAACGCCGATGTCCTGGATCATCCGGTCAGAACCGGTATGGGAAGCGAGTATGGAATACCTGGATATCCGGGCTTACGGGATCTTTTTCTCCTTCTATAATTTTTCCTTATGGGGCTTCTATACCGGTATCGCCAGAACCAAGATCATTATGGGCAGCACTTTTACAATGGCGGTAGTCAACATCGTGCTCGACTACCTGCTGATCTTCGGGCACGCCGGTTTTCCGGAAATGGGTATTGCCGGGGCAGCCGTCGCTTCCCTGACAGCGGAGATCATCGCTTGTATCGTTTTAACCTTGTTCCTGTTCCGCCAAAAGTATGTGGGCACCTACCAAATGTTTCGATTCCACCCCCCGGAGGCAGCGGCCCTGAAAAAGATCATGAACCTATCGCTGCCACTCATTCTGCAATTCATCCTGAGTTTCAGCGGATGGTTCATTTTCTTTGTTGTGGTGGAGCACCTGGGGGAAGCGCAACTGGCCATATCCAATATCCTGAGAAGTATTTATGCCGTATATATGATCCCGACCTGGGGTCTATCCGCCGCAACGAATACATTGGTCAGTAACATCATCGGGCAGGGAAAAACCCCGGAAGTGCTCCGGCTGATCGGAAAGATCGCCCGGCTGAGTCTGTTGATCACCCTTTTGCTGGATAGCACTTTGTTCCTGTTTACTGAGCAGATCATTTCCTGGTATACCAATGATCCGGAATTGATCAAAAATGCAGTAGCGCCAGCCTATTTGGTCGGCCTGGGTTTGATCGCTTTTTCCGTTGGTGTGATCGCCCATAGCGGGCTGACCGGAACCGGCGCCACCCGGAAAGCCCTGGTGATAGAGGCCTGGAATATCGGGATCTATATTGCCTTTAGTTTCTTTATTGTATATGTGGTTCAGGGAACGCTCACACAAGCCTGGCTCGTGGAGCCGCTATACTGGTCGTTTATGGGGATCTTCAGCTACCTGGCCCTGAAAAGGGGGAAGTGGAAAAACATCAAGGTTTAACCACTTCTCCGGCGATATATTTGCCTGGCCTTCCAACACGATTATTAGGGAATTTTAATATTTTTGAGTGTATGGTTTTACATAAACGAAATTGCTATGGCAGGTCATAATAAATGGTCAAAGATCAAACGGAAAAAAGGGGCTGAGGATGCCAAACGTTCCAAGATATTCTCCAGGATCATTAAAGAGATCCAGGTAGCGATCAAAGAAAGCGGCAATCCCGATCCGGATTCCAATCCGCGCTTACGGCTGGCCATGGCCAATGCCAAAGGAGCCAACATGCCCAAAGACAATGTCGAACGGGCCATCAAGAAAGCCAGCGAGGGCGGTGGTGAGGATATCCTGGAATTAACTTATGAAGGTTATTCACCCGGTGGGATTGCGGTGTTTGTAGAATGTTCCACCGACAATCAGAACAGAACGATCTCCAATATCCGGTCATATTTTAATAAGTATGGCGGCAACCTGGCCACCAATGGTTCGGTGGATTTTTTATTCGACAGGAAAGGGGTTTTCAGCGTTCCCCAGGGCGATTTGAACGAGGATGATTTTACCCTCGAGATCATCGATGCCGGCGCCGAGGATGTGGAGCTGGAAGATGGCTATTTTACTATTACCACTGCCCTCGAGGATTTCGGGAATATGTTGAAGAAGCTGGAAAACCTCCAGGTAGAGCCGGAGAGCGCCGAATTACAGCGGATCCCCCAAAGCACCACAAAACTGGAACATGAAGCTGCCAAAAAAGCGCTGCGACTGGTCGAGGTTATCGAGGAAGACGAAGACGTCAACGCCGTTTACCATAATCTCGAATTGACCGATGAATTAATCGCCGAAATGTGACCCAAACGGCTCCGCTTGCACCACTCCAACCGTTTAAAATTCCATACTATTCCATCCGTGTCCCCAACAATCACCCTTCTCAGGAGTGTCACCTGCAAGGGACACTCCGGTATTTTGACATCATCACCATTCCTCAGTGTCCTTCCTTACCCTCCGTGTCCTCACCTGTTGGTGAGTGACACGGAGGGTAAGGTGGTGAGGTATGGTGGCGATAATAATTAACCCAAAATTAACATACGCCGATCCGGTGATAATGAATTATTCCGTATCTTTGCAGCCTCAAAAAATTCACCCTAAAATCGTTTTAACATGAGCATTAAAGTGCAAAAAATCCTTGTTCCGATCGATTTCTCGGATATTTCACTGGGAGCTTTGGACCACGCCGGTCTGATCGCCAGAACTACCGGTGCTTCCATCAATATTTTACACATTATGGAACCCATTGAAGAATATGTAGGAGTATTGCCGGATGTGTCGAAAACGGACGACCTGGAATCCAGGATCCGGGGAAAGCTGGAAGACGTGGTCAAACAGGATGATCAACTACAGGGGATCAACTTCAACTATAGCATCAAAAAAGGGAAGATCCACAACCTCATCAATGAAACGGCCAAGGAGCAACAAGCCGACCTGATCGTGATGGGTACACACGGTTCCTCCGGGATCGGTAACCTCGGTAAATTCATATTGGGCTCTAATGCTTACCGGGTGGTTCATGGAGCCGGTTGTTCGGTGATCACTATCCGGGAAAAGAAAGACCCCATGCAGATCAAGGAGATTGTACTACCTCTGGATATCACCAAAGAAACCCGTCAAAAGGTAGCGCTGGCCATCGAATGGGCCAAGCAATACCAGGCTCGTGTACATGTGGTTTCGGTTTCCACGCTGCTCGATGAATATATGATGGATAAGTCAAAGATCAAGTTTCAATTGAATAACGTGGCCGACGAAATTAAAGGGGCCGGTGTTGAAGTAGCCATGAAGATGATCACGCAGGAAAGTATTGCCAATTCCGTCATGGAATACGCCGATAGTGTTAATGCGGATCTGATGATCATCATGACCCGTCAGGAAGCCAAATGGAATGAGCTTTTTGTGGGTTCCAGCGCCCGGAAAGTCATCTCCGAAGCCAACGTACCGGTGATGAGTGTAAGGCCACAGGAGCAGTAGCCCTAGGGAAACCTCATCATAAATGCCTATAATTAGTCTTAGCAAGTTCAATCATTGGATCGGTTGGATGGCGGTGCTTTTGCTTTCCGCCTGTAATCCGTCCGATGGATCGTTTAATTATACTGAACAATATCCTGACGGATCGGTTAAGGCGGAAGGGATTTTGCGTTCCGGCCGGGCCAACGGACCATGGAAGGAATATCATCCCAGCGGGCAGTTAAAAGCTTCCGGAACCTGCAAAAACGGTAGTCATTCGGGGCAATGGACCTATTACGGCATTCCGGGTAATAGATCCCACCTGCATTGGAACATTTTTGAAGACGCCGTGATCCAAACCAGCTATGTATCGACATGGACCCTGGAGAACAATCAAAACGGTTTGTTTTTTGCCCACGAGAAACAAGATCCGGTTTACAATGATTTTATGGTGATCTTAACCCATAATCTTTCCGAATTCGGATTTAGCCAACTGGAAGAGTTTGCCAATTTTTATGTGGAAAGCATGAAGCAGCAGCACCAGATCACCGGTATACAATGGCTGAGCTCCGAACGAAAGGCTTTCATTAGATTAAAGTTGGTGAAAAAAGTAAAGGTAAAAGAGGTGGTATATTTTGTTTTCCTCAAGCCCTTTACCAACCAAACAGTGCTCGAGGTTACTTTCTCCACACATCCGGAGCAGGCAGCTTTAAAGGAAAATATTTTTGAGCATATTATCCGGAGCACTTTTTATCTGGGTGAAGCGGTGTGGCCACTGAAAGAAGGATAGTCTGTCAATAGCCAAATTGGCCACGCCCGGGGAAATTAAAAGGTTCATGCAACCACGCCCGAAGATTAATCGTCTAATCAGTATGAAAAATAATCCCTCCGAAAGCACGCAAAAATTGGCCGCCTATGCCAGCCTCGCGGTTGCGGCAATAGCTTTACATACTGACACCCAGGCAGCTATCCAATACACCGATATCGATCCGGATACGCTGGTTACCGGCAACGGCTCCATTTATGATTTGGATCTTGATAATAATGGTAGTGCGGATTTCAGGTTTAAGGCAAATGCCAATGTAACATCGGTTTCTTACTTTAAAGATATTGACATCAAAGCCTTGGGAAATAACCAGGTATTAGCGGAGACCTTTCCTTTTCCCACCACCTGGGGGGCCACATGGCCCTATGGAGCCGACGGGTTATCCAATGGTCAAATGATCAAGCCAGTCGGGAAATGGGGTCCGGGTAGCTATCCGACATACTGGGGTTCGTTTAGTGTTAGCATTCCGGGAACGCTAGACCTGGCCAGGAAACACAGAACTTTCCCCTATGGGGATTTTAGTGGTGGACATTTCCTCGGTACCAGCGATCAATATATCGGACTTCAATTAGAGGTCAGCGCCCAACACTATTTCGGCTGGATCCGGGTGGATGTTTCCGCTAATGCAGATAGTTTATGGATCAAAGACTTTGCGTTTGAAGATCTACCGAACACCGCCATCGCCGCTGGGGCTCATACCCAAAGTCCGGCAGATTCGGTTTCCAACCTGGCAGTTGCCGATGTAAGTGATTTCGGGGATGGCCAAGACCTGCAGATCAGCTTCGATAAGGTATCCGATGAATCTATTATTAGCGGTTACCGGGCATATATTGTGAAATCCATTAATGCGAGTGGCTTTGACCTGAATGCAGCCCAAGTGGTTAACGGAGCTAATTATACTACGATAGCTAAGACCGGCAACAATATCTCCCAGGTCCTGCCTGCTACCGCTAATGATGTAGACGGAGATCCCATTACCAATCATTCGGCTTATAAGCTATTCATCATGACGGTTGCCGACGGTATCCAGACGACACTCAACGCGTTGTCATCCCCCTCCGATGAAATCACGCTGCTCAGCCCATTTGCCGATCCGGTAACCAATATCAATCTTTCGGATGTGAGCGAGTTCCAGGACGGCCGGGATCTTCAGGTTGATTTTGACCAGGCCCAAAATGAAAACACCATCGATGAATACCGGATCATTATCGTTAAATCGGCAGATGCCGGTACTTTTGATCTGGCTATGGCCAACAATGTCGGGCCAGCCAATTATTTCCAGGTGGCTAAGACCGGGAGCCCTGTCAGTACCACATTGGACAGCACATCTACTGATAAAGACGGCGATCTGATCATTCCGGACACCCTATACCAGGCCTTTGTTTTGTCCATCGCTGATGGAAGTATGGCTACCTTAAATACCTTATCCGGTCCGTCGAATGCTGTACAACTATTCAGCTACCGGTCGGCAGATACGGTTACCATTACCCAGGTGATGGACATCGATAACCACCACGATGGCCGTGACCTGGAGATCAGCTTCAATAAAGCAGCCGATGAAACAACGATCGATGAGTATAGAGCTATCGTGGTAACCGAAGCTGCCGTTCCGGGCTTTTTTCCACATACGGCCAACGCCCTTCCCCCCGACCGCTACCTGGCGATCGCCAAAACAGGCAATAACTTAACCGTAACCCTTCCTGCCAATGCCAAAGACTCGGATGGGGATCCGGTTGTTGAAAATATAAATTACCGGATATTCATTCATTCCATTGCCGACGGTTTTTATGCCGGGATCAATTCCCTCAGTGGCCCCTCACCCGTGGTCAAACTGACCAATACAATAGCTGCGGATGGGGTTACGAACATCACGGCAGCCGATATCAGCGATCATCAGGATGGCCGCGACATGGAGATCGGTTTTCCGAAAGCCGCGGATGAAAATACCATTTACCGATACCGGTTGATCGTCGTTCCATCTGCGGATGCCGCTGCCTTCGACCTGGCTGCGGCCGATGCCCTGCCTGTTGGGAGGTACATGGAAATCCAAAAAACGAATGCCGATATTCAAACAACCCTCGATAGTAATTCGACGGATATTCACGGGATACCGATTACGGAGCAAATGCCATATAAGGTATTTGTATTATCCCTTGCCGATGGTAATAACGCTACCGTCAATACACTTTCAGGGCCTTCCAATGAGGTGACCTTGACCAGTATACCATCTGGTCTAAAGGAAGATAACGAAGCGGTTATTCAAATTTACACGGCCAATCAGCAACTATTTGCCGATATACCTCATAGAAATGGTGAACCGATTAACCTATCGGTCTACTCCATGAACGGCCAATTACTCCGGCAATATCGATTCAACCAGGACAACATCCGCCTCCAACCCTACTTATCCCCTAACAATCTTTACATTGTGGAGGTTAAAAGAGGGCAGGAACGGACCCTTAAAAAGGTAAAATTCTAGGGAAATTCGGCGAAAATATTCCCCGGGAGGTGGGATCATTTTACTGTCCACAAAAGCATTTTTTGCGAAAATTCGTCACAGATTTGCCCGGTTTTGTCGAAAATGAACCCCTAAAACCAGTAAAATCAACATTTTAGCGAACTTTTATGCGCCTTCAACCGTAGAAAACCTTATACAACGAAAGGAGATCTTGGAAATTCCCGCAACTTTGAAAACATTCCTTGGCCTGAACTTCCGTAAAGGCTTCTTTCCAATTCATATTTTCGGCTTTCTACCGGACCAAAACATAGGCGCTTGCAAAATATTAAAACAGTGAGCAATGAACTATAGCAGGCAATTGATAGGATTATGGATGATGTTGCTGCCGCTGATCGCTTTTAGCGGCACCTTCGAAAGCCTACGTGACGGTAATTTTGAAGATAGCCAAAACTGGCACCCCACCTTAGATATTACGACACTTTCCGATGAAGATACTTTACTGATCAACCATAAGTTCATTTTAAATGATGACCTCCAGGTTGTCGGTACCCTTATCATCCGGGAAAAAGGTAACCTCGACGGATTGACCAAAGCCATCCCGGTGACTGTATCTCCCTCCGGAAAAATCGAGAATTATGGTTTGATGTCCATGGTTAACCTGAACATCAAAGGCCAGTTGAACAGCTATCCCAACAGCCGGGTACTGGCCGTACAGAACCTTCAGATCAACAAAAACGGCAGAATCATCAACCAGGGCGGGATGATCAGTTGTATGAAAGAGCTCCAGATCTACGGCAAGCTCAACAATGGTCCGAGAGGTTTGTTAACGGCAACTTCGTTGAAGATCCACAAAAAAGGTACTTTACAAAACTCCCATCACAGCAGTCAGATCCATCTGACCGGAAGAATGTATGTGGAAGGAATGATGTTATACAGGGGTTCCGAATTCCAAACCTTACCCTTATATAATCACGCCGACAATAGCAAGGTCGATATCAAAAATCCTTTGAACACGGGCCGTAAACAGTCGATTACCTCCCATGGATTGTCACTCGGACCGGAAGGAATGATCCGTAACCTGGATTCAGGCTCTACCTTAAGCAAAATGCCCTTGCTGAGCCTCAACGTCATGTAAACCCTCAATTTCAGGGAATTTCGTTAATCCATACGCTCTCTATCTGTGCCTAAGGCATAGGCATTTCACCTAACGATCTGTTCCGTCAAACTACGGATGTGTTGAGTCGGATTCTAATCCTTTTACCTATAAAACCTCTACGTAAAACCTTATGGAATATTACGCACAAAAAATTAGGGGTTTTTCTGGATTGTGAAAATGCCTTTTGCGACCGAACTTTACCATTGTAAATCATATCTCTCATAATCAGGCTCATGACAAATTGAACAGGGAACATTCTTAGCTTGGGGTTTAAAGTTCATACGTTTCCCTGTTCAATTTTTCTCTTTCCAAAAAATTAATCCAAACGAGGCATGAAGGCGGCAGTTTTCATGCCTTGTTTCTTTTAGGGCAAGTATGAAGACGGGAACAGGCTATTCCTCATCACTATCATCGGTGCTCAACACTTCTATCAGCCGGTTGATCTCTGCGGATTTTTCTTCCTCTTTGCTGTTATCATAGGTTACTTTCAATTGTTCCAGCAAAGTATGCAGGATCACCACATTGGTGCAGGGAACAAAATACTCGTCCTTTGGCGTGAGCTTGAGTTTCTGCAAGAACTCTTTGATCTCCTGGTAGGTAAATATCAAGCCCTTGTTCAGGGTATTGATATAAAAGTGAATGTCTTGTTTTTTCAGGGTCACCACATCGACCTGGGATATTAAAAAGCGGGCGTAAGCCAGGATAAAATGATGGGGCAGATTAACGCCATAAATAGGTATTTCCAATTGCCGGGCAAGGATCAGGTAAAGCATGCTCAGGCTCAGGGCATTCCCTTTTTTGGTGTCCAGCACAAAATTGAGGTAAAAATAATGCGGCCCCTGGTAGCTGGGATTCCCTTTAAATCCATTCTGGCTGTACAAGATCTGGTTGATCACATTAACTTCCTCGAAAGGCGTGAGATTGTCGCCCAGCTCCAGCCAGATCTCTTTGCGGATCGTTTCGATCTGCTTCCTGATCCGGTTTTCATCCAATTCCGGGTATTGATACCTGGAAATGATCAGGGCGCCTTCCAACAGGTCCGGTGTTGAAGATCTTACCCAATGTTGCAGGTCAGCGACCAATCCTTCGAACTGGATCTTATGGATCAGCTCTTCGATCCTTTCCTGCAAAACCGAATCAAATGCTTCTTCCCAGGCAGATTCCAGTTGCGGAATAACCGCTTTGCCCATGCCTGACAATTTGTTAAATACATGTTCGAAGACTTCCCGGTCGGGATCTTCCAAAAGAGCGATCAATGCCTGGATCTCAGCAGGATTCCCACTGCCCATGATCATTTGGCTTTCCGGGCCCTGCCTTTTTTCCCGACAGGGGCCTTGTCAATGATCTCCAGGCATTCCTCCAGGGATAAGGTCTCGGGATCCCGGTCTTTGGGGATCTTCACATTTCGGTTCCCGACTTTGATATACGGGCCATAAGGACCCCGCAATATCTTGATATTATTCTCCTCATATTCCCGGATTACCTTTTGTGCATCCGCAACACGACGTTCACGGATCAGTTCCGAAGCCTGGTCAATGGATATGGTGAAAGGGTCGAGATCCGTATTTTTTAAGCCGTAAAACTTTTTGTTATGCTGCACATAAGGGCCGAAGCGGCCTTCGGAAGCCACCACTTCACTGCCCTCGAACTCACCCAGCTTCCGGGGGAGTTTGAACAGTTCCAGGGCTTCTTCAAGGCTGATGGTTTCAAGCGTTTGCTGTGGTCTCAGCTTGGCATACCTGGGCTTTTCGTCGTCTTCGGCCTTCCCGATCTGCGCCATGGGGCCATATCGGCCCATCCGGGCAATTACCGGTTTCCCGGATTCCGGATCCGTACCCAATGCCCTTTCCCCGGTTACCCTTTCCGCTTTTTCAAGCGTAGTCTCCACATCTTCATGAAAGGGTTTGTAAAACACATCGATCATGGCATTCCATTCTTTCTGTCCGGCAGCGATCTCATCGAACTCTTTCTCGATCTGGGCGGTAAAATTATAATCCATCACCCGCTGGAAATGCTGGATGAGAAAGTCGTTGACCAGTTTCCCGATATCCGTCGGAAATAATTTGGCCTTTTCCGTACCGGTGATCTCAGTCTTATTTTGCGTGGAGATCTGCCCGTCTTTCAACTCAAGCATGATATAGGCCCGTTCATGGCCTTCCCGGTTCTCACGAACGACATAGCCACGCTTCTGGATGGTGCTGATCGTAGGGGCGTAGGTAGATGGCCTGCCGATACCCAGCTCTTCGAGCTTCTTTACCAGGCTTGCTTCCGTATATCTTGCCGGTGGCCTGGAAAACCGTTCGGTAGCATCCATCTGCAGCAACTGCAGCGTTTGCCCGATCGACAAAGGAGGTAACATCGTACTTTGATCATCTTCCGGATCTTCATCCCTGGATTCGATATATACTTTCAGGAATCCATCGAACTTCACCACTTCTCCCTGGGCTACCAGTGTTTCCGGTGTGGTGGAGATATTGATCCTGGCCGTTGTTTTCTCGATCTGCGCCTGGCTCATCTGGGAAGCAAGGGTCCGCTTCCAGATCAGTTGATATAATTTTTGTTCCTCGACACTGCCTTCCACCGATTCCTGGTTCATTTCCGTCGGACGGATCGCTTCATGCGCTTCCTGGGCGCCGGAGGATTTGGTAACATATTTTTTCGGATTCGAGTATTCAGGGCCAAACTGCGATTTTATTTGCGCTTCGCAGGCGCTGATGGCGCTGTCGGATAAATTGACCGAATCCGTTCGCATATAGGTGATCTTTCCCGCTTCATAAAGCCTTTGCGCCACAGACATGGTTCTGGCCACGGAAAAAGAAAGCTTCCGGCTGGCCTCCTGCTGCAAGGTGGAAGTGGTAAAAGGAGCGGCAGGTGATTTTTTGGCCGGTTTCACCTGGATATCACCGATCGTAAATGCCGCGCCGATACATTTATTCAAAAAGGCCTCGGCATCCGCTTTGGTCGGGAAGCGGTCGGGTAATTCGGCTTTCAGCGTTGCATTGATACCATCTTTCGAAACATCGAACAGGGCGGTAACCTTGAAAGAAGATTTGACTTCAAAGCTATCGATATCCCGTTCCTTTTCGACAATGAGCCTAACGGCTACGGATTGGACCCGGCCGGCGGAAAGTGATGACTTGACCTTCTTCCATAAAATCGGCGACAGCTCAAAACCCACTAATCGATCCAGCACCCTTCTGGCCTGCTGAGCGCTGACAAGATCCATATTCAGTTTCCTCGGTGAGTCGACCGCATTGAGGATAGCATTTTTGGTGATCTCGTGGAATACTATTCTTTTAACACTTTCGACATCGAGATCCAGTACATTGGCCAGGTGCCAGGAAATGGCTTCTCCTTCACGGTCTTCATCCGTTGCCAGCCAAACTTCCTCGGCATCCTTGGAAAGTTTTTTAAGTTCTTTGACCACCTGCTTTTTATCGGCAGGGATCACATATTTCGGTGAATAATTATTTTCCTTATCTATGGCAGTATCATCCTTGGGCAGATCCCGGATATGCCCATAGCAGGATTTTACCAAAAAATCCTTCCCGAGGATCTTCTCGATGGTTTTTGCCTTGGCCGGCGACTCTACTATCATCAAATTCTTTGACATAAGGCCTTTTTTTATATGACTCCGCCTGGCGCTCCGTTTCGTCAGCTAACTCCCGGAGACCTGCGGATGATTTTATATGGAGAGCCCAAAACCTTCTCCCCTGGTGGTATTAGTTGCCTGTGATGGCGGACACAAATATGTTC
>JANQFB010000496.1 GCA_028278085.1 Chitinophagales bacterium | reverse complement strand
CGGAGGGCTTAAATTTTAAAATCAAAACATCCTATGTTAGATACAAATATTCAAAGAGTAAAAGCCAGTGAGCTCGACCTGAAAGAAAGGGTTGTAAAGATCAAAAGAGTGGCGAAAGTAACCAAAGGCGGTAGAACCTTCAGTTTTTCCGCACTGGTGGTTGTTGGTGATGGTAATGGCATTATCGGTCACGGACTGGGAAAAGCGCGGGAAGTAACCGAAGCCATCTCGAAAGGGATCGACGATGCCAAGAAGAGCCTGATCAAAGTACCCATCCTGAATGGTAAGATACCCCACGAGCAACATGGTAAGTACGGTGCGGCAAAGGTGATCATTAAGCCTGCTTCCGCCGGTACCGGTGTTATTGCCGGTGGCGCCATGCGTGCTGTGCTGGAAAGTGCCGGTGTTCATGATGTACTGGCGAAATCCCTGGGTACTTCGAATCCGCATAATGTGGTCAAAGCCACGATCCGCGCCCTGACTTTACTCCGCGACCCGCTGACGGTCAGTAAGCATAGGAATTTGAAATTGAATAAAGTTTTTAATGGCTAAGTGATGGCAAAAGTTAAAATTACCCAGGTAAAAAGTGTGATCGACCGGTCCAAACGCCAGAAAGCCACTATGCAGGCCCTGGGTTTGACCAAGATCAACAAAAGTGTGGAGCATGAAGCCACCCCACAGATCATGGGTATGATCAAAGCAGTGGATCATTTGATAACAGTTGAACATTTATAATCATGGACCTATCCAATATCAAACCGGCGAAAGGCGCAGTGCATCGATCCAAAAGGATCGGCAGGGGGCAAGGTTCCGGATATGGCGGTACTTCTACCAGGGGACATAAAGGAGCGCAATCCCGATCCGGGTATTCCCAGCGTTTCGGTTTCGAGGGCGGACAAATGCCCATCCAGCGAAGATTGCCCAAGCGGGGATTCAAGAATTTCAACCGGGAGGAATATAGCTCTCTTAATCTCGACCGGTTGCAGCAGATCATCGACAAGCTGAAATTGAAAAAAATAGACCTCGACACCCTGATCGAAAACCGTGTGATCCGGAAAAATGAAAAAATCAAGATTCTTGGCAGGGGAGAATTGAAAACCAAAGTTGACGTTTCGGCGCATGCCTTCAGCGAAACCGCCAAAAAAGCTATAGAAGCACTCGGAGGAACGGTCAATCAGATATAAACCGTCATGAAAGGATTAATAGAAACCATCAGGAACATCATGAAGATCGAGGATCTGAAAACCCGGATCACCAACACCTTGCTGCTCATCCTGATCTACAGGGTGGGTTCGTACGTGGTTATCCCGGGGATCGATCCTGCCGCACTGGATAACCTGACCGCACAAGGACAAAGCGGTTTGCTGGGTTTGGTGAATATGTTCGCCGGTGGAGCTTTTTCGAGAGCCTCTATTTTTGCCTTGGGTATCATGCCCTATATTTCCGCATCCATTGCCATCCAGTTGCTGGGTATGGCCATCCCATATTTCCAGAAGCTGCAACGCGAAGGAGAAAGCGGCCGTAAGAAAATAACCCAGATCACCCGTTACCTGACGGTGGTCATTACCTTTGCCCAGGCCTCCGGGTATATCGTGAACCTGAACTTCACGGTTGGCGATGCTATCATCATCAATCCCACATTGTTCTGGTTGTCCACCACTATCGTGCTTACCGCAGGCACCATTTTTGTGATGTGGCTGGGAGAAAAGATCACCGACAGGGGTATTGGCAACGGTATTTCATTACTGATCATGATCGGTATCATTGCCGTATTACCACAGGCCCTGGCACAGGAAGTGGCTTCCCGCTTTACCGATGGCGCTATGATCATGCTGATCATCGAATTAGCTATCCTGGTCGGTGTGGTGATCGCCACCATCCTGCTGGTACAAGGAACCCGTAAGATCCCCGTTCAATATGCCAAGCGGATCGTCGGCAACAAACAATATGGCGGTGTCAGGCAATACATTCCATTAAAAGTGAATGCTGCTGGTGTTATGCCGATCATCTTTGCACAGGCTTTGATGTTTATCCCGGCTACCGTTGCCCAGTTTTTCCCGGAATCGGATACCTGGCAGGGCATTTCCGCAGCCTTCATCGACTTTGCCTCGCTTCCCTACAATATTACTTTTGCCATTTTGGTTATCCTGTTCACGTATTTCTATACCGCTTTGATCGTGAACCCTGTCCAAATGGCCGACGATATGAAACGTAACGGCGGTTTCATCCCTGGGGTAAAACCCGGTAAGAAGACCGCTGAATTCATAGATTCCATCATGTCGAGGATCACCCTGCCCGGGTCGATCTTCCTGGCCTTCGTGTCGATTATGCCGGCATTTGCCATGTTGATGGGTGTGAATACCCAATTCGCTACCTTCTATGGCGGCACATCCCTGCTGATCATGGTCGGTGTGGTACTGGATACGCTGCAGCAAATAGAAAGTCATTTACTGATGCGCCACTATGACGGGTTGATGAAATCCGGAAGGATCAAAGGACGGGCGGCGGTGGGGGCATCCGTATAGCCTTTGTTCTATGATTTTCTATAAGACCAGCGAAGAGGTTGAATTAATCAGACAAAGTTCTTTACTTGTTTCGAAGACATTAGCAACGGTTGCCGGCTATATCAAACCCGGCATCACCACTGCTGAATTGGATACCATCGCCGAAGAATATATCCGGGATCATGGAGCTGTTCCTGGATTCAAAGGATATTCCGGGTTCCCGGCTACTTTATGTACCTCCGTTAATGAAGCGGTTGTGCACGGCCTTCCCGGCAAAAGAGCATTGCAAGACGGCGATATCCTTTCCATTGATTGTGGCGTGATCAAAGAAGGTTTTTACGGGGATTCGGCCTATACCTTTGCGATCGGTGAGGTCGCTCCGGATATATTGGACCTCCTGAAAGTGACCAAGGAAGCCCTTTACCTCGGGATCGAACAGGCGCGGGTCGGGAAAAGGATCGGCGATATCGGCTATGCCATTCAGCATTATGCGGAAAAAGAACATCCCTATTCCATCGTGCGCTCACTGGTAGGCCATGGCCTCGGCCGGAACCTGCACGAAGAGCCGGAAGTGCCGAATTTCGGACGGCAGGGAAATGGGGTCAAGATCAGGGAAGGGTTGGTGATCGCTATCGAACCGATGATCAATATGGGTAAAAAAGAAGTGATCAATAGTCCCGACGGATGGACAGTTGTTACCCTGGATAACCTTCCATCCGCACATTATGAGCATACGATCGCCATTGGAAATAAGGAAGCGGATATTTTATCAAGCTTCGAGTTTATCGAGGAGAGCGTAAAAAAGAACATCGAAATTGAGGAAATTATCGCTAAAAAGTAAGATATTTGCAAACCAAAAATTTTAGATGGCTAAGCAAGAACTCATAAAACAGGATGGAAAAGTAGTGGAAGCATTGTCAAATGCTATGTTTAGAGTAGAATTGGAAAACGGACATGAAATTGTAGCACATATTTCTGGAAAGATGAGGATGCATTATATCAGGATCCTCCCGGGTGATAAGGTAGCCATTGAAATGTCCCCGTATGATTTAACCAAAGGAAGAATTACCTATAGATATAAATAATCGGATCATGAAAGTCAGAGCATCGATCAAAAAAAGAAGCGGAGATTGCAAGATCGTCAAGCGGAAAGGCAGGTTATACGTCATTAACAAGAAAAATCCCAGGTTCAAGCAAAGACAAGGATAGCCCGGACGAACCCGGTTAAATTTTAAACGCCTATTAAATAATCATTTATGGCACGAATAGCAGGAGTTGATCTTCCCAGGAATAAAAGAGGCATAATTTCCCTGACCTATATTTACGGGATCGGCCCTACCACGGCCAAGTATATTCTCGACCAGGCCGGGGTAAGTGTTGATATCAAAGTAGAAGATTGGAACGATGAACATATCACCAATATACGGAGGGTGATCAACGATGAGCTCAAAGTAGAAGGTGCCTTGCGGTCGGAAGTACAGCTTAACATCAAGCGATTGATGGATGTCGGCTGCTACCGGGGTATCCGTCATAGAAAAGGGCTACCCCTGAGAGGTCAGAAAACCCAGAAGAACGCCCGTACCCGGAAAGGGAAACGGAAAACGGTTGCCGGTAAAAAGAAAGTAACTAAATAATATATTTTTCATAAGACTCAGCTATTATGGCTAAAACCAGAAAACCGACCAAGAAAAGAAAAGTTACCGTTGAACCGGAAGGTCAGGTTCATATCAAGGCTAGCTTCAATAATATCATCATCACTTTTACCAATAACCAGGGACAGGTCATTTCCTGGTCATCTGCCGGTAAGATAGGGTTCAGGGGTTCGAAGAAAAACACGCCGTACGCCGCCCAGGTAGCTGCTGCAGATGCCGGTAAGGTTGCCTACGATGCCGGTTTGAGAAAGGTCGAAGTGTATGTTAAAGGCCCGGGTTCCGGCAGGGAATCGGCCATCCGGTCGGTTAATAATTCAGGCATTGAAGTAACAATGATCCGGGATATTACGCCCATGCCGCATAATGGTTGCCGTCCGCCGAAAAGGAGAAGAGTTTAAGCACATTCAAATCAACGAATCATGGCAAGATATACAGGACCTGCTTCAAAAATAGCCCGGAAATTTGGCGAACCGATCTTCGGTTACGACAAAGCTTTCGAGAAAAAGAACTATCCCCCAGGGCAACACGGTCCCAACAAGAGAAGAAGAGTTCAATCGGAATATTTCTTTCAGTTGAGGGAAAAGCAAAAGGCCAAATATACCTATGGCCTGCTCGAAAAGCAATTTGCCAATCTTTTTGATAAAGCTTCCAGGAAAAAAGGAAATACCGGTGAAAACCTGGTGAAATTACTTGAATCCAGGCTGGATAATACCGTTTTTCGTTTAGGTATCGCCCCGACGCGGAGAGCCGCACGCCAATTGATCTCCCACAAGCATATCCAGGTAAATGGAACTGTTGTGAATATTCCTTCCTTTACCCTGAAAGATGGTGACTTGATCTCCGTACGCGAACGGTCCAAGTCATTGGAAGCGATCTATAATTCTTTGGCCAACAATGTCAATAAATTTCCGTGGCTGGAGTGGGATGCCGAGAAAATGACCGGTAAGTTTCTAAATATGCCGGACAGGGACCAGGTGCCCGAAAATATTACGGAACAGCTCATCGTAGAGCTTTATTCTAAATAATCCATTTAACTAAAAAGGAAAAAATTCATGGGACTTCTGACATTTCAAAAGCCGGATAAGATTATCATGCAAAAGGCGACAGACTTTGGCGGTCTGTTCGAATTCAGGCCTTTAGAGCCAGGTTTTGGCGTTACTGTTGGAAATGCGCTTCGCAGGGTGCTTCTTTCTTCCCTCGAAGGATTTGCGATTACCGGTGTTAAAATAGAAAATGTTGATCATGAATTTTCAACGATAAGAGGGGTGATCGAAGATGTAACGGAAGTGATCCTCAACCTCAAGCAGGTACGCTTTAAGAAGATCGTGGATGACGATGTATCCAGCGAGAAGATCTTCATTTCCCTGAAAAACAAAGAAGATTTTAAAGCGGAAGATATCGAAAAGCATACCAATGTGTTCCGGATCATGAACCCCGAGCTCGTGATCTGCACCATGGAGCCGAGTGTGAAGCTGGAGCTGGAATTAACCATCCAGAAAGGAAGAGGTTATGTGGCAGCGGAAGAAAACCAGTTGAAAGAAGCGCCGCTGGGGAATATTGCGATGGATGCCATCCATACCCCGATCAAAAATGTCAAATACCATGTGGAAAACACCAGGGTGGAGCAGAAAACCGACTATGAAAAGCTGGTTATCGATATTACCACCGATGGGACCATTCATCCGGAAGATGCCATCAAGGAAGCTTCCAAGATACTGATCCAGCATTTGATGCTGATCTCCGATGAGAAGATCTCTTTCGATACGCCGGAAGATGAAAATGACGATATCGTCGATGAAGAGATCCTGCACATCAGGAAAATGTTAAAAACCCCGCTGGAAGATATGGATCTCTCCGTACGGGCCTATAACTGCCTGAAAGCTGCTAAGATCAACAGCCTGGCCGAATTGGTAAAATTCGATACGGCTGACCTGTTAAAATTCAGGAATTTCGGAAAAAAATCCCTGACGGAAATTGAAGCCCTGGTGATCGAGAAAGGATTACATTTCGGTATGGACCTTGAGCCCTACAAGCTCAACGAAGACTAATTGTGTTTGCCCGTAATGTCCGCTGTCTGCGTTATGCTCAACCAAAAAATGCTCATTTACACCAGTAAACTCCGCTTTTTTGGTCTTCGCAAGCCTTGACAGCGACCATTCCTGATCAAACACTTAACTTTTAGAACGACAGACGCTAAATAATCATGAGACACGGTAAGAAATTTAATCATTTAGGCAGAAAAGCCCCTCACCGGAAGGCCATGTTGGCCAACTTGTCGATCTCTTTGATCGAACATAAGCGGATCAATACGACCGTTGCCAAAGCAAAAGCCTTGCGTCAATATGTCGAACCCCTGATCAACCGGGCCAAAACCGATTCGACGCATTCCCGCCGGATCGTATTCAAATACCTGCAGAACAAGGAAGCCGTAAAAGAGCTTTTCGGAGATATTGCCGGGAAGATCGGCGACAGGGCGGGTGGATATACCCGTATTCTACGGACCGGTTACCGGGTAGGCGACAGTGCGGAAATGTGTATCATTGAACTGGTGGATTATAATGAGAACCTGCTCACGGCCAAAACCGAGAAAGCCGCACCGAAACGGAAACGCAGCAGAAGAGGTGGCGGTAAAGCCAAATCGACAGCTCCCGTAGAAGCAACAGAAGCTGCCGCCGAAGATACCCAAGCCGATGAAGCGGCCACGGAAGAAACGGCAACGCCTGAAGCTGCTGTGGAAACCAAAACCGAGGATACCGCTGGCGTAGAAGAGGCTCCCGAGGCCACAACGGAAGAGGCGACTGCGGAAAAAGAGGAAAAAGCGCCTGAAGCCGACGCGACAAAAGACGAAAAGGCAGAAGCAGCGCCTGATAAAGCTGAAGAAGCCAAAGCCGAACCGAAGGCAGAAGAACCGGCCGCACCTGAAGCCGCCAAAGCTGAGGCTGAAGCAAAGCCGGCTGCAAAGGCTGAAGAAGCCAAGACAGAAGAAACCAAAGCAGCAACCCAGGAGCCCGAAGCTAAAGCTGCTCCGGAACCTGAGCCCGAAGCGGCTGCACCGGAAGCTCCTAAATCCGAAGATGCCGCAGCACCCAAGGCTGAAGAAACTAAAACAGCAGCAGCCTCCGAAGAAGCCGATAGATCCGCCCCAAAGGAGGAGGCGAAAAAAGACGAGGAAGCCCCTAAAAAGGAGGTGGAG
The DNA here is from genome assembly GCA_028278085.1 of Chitinophagales bacterium. GTDB lineage: Bacteria > Bacteroidota > Bacteroidia > Chitinophagales > JANQFB01 > JANQFB01. The sequence goes on along the minus strand of JANQFB010000496.1, from coordinate 7,197 downwards.
GCCAAAGCAGAAACCGATGAAGCGCCTGCTTCGGAAGATCAGGCAGATGATAAGGATAAGGAGGGAGACAGCGCTCCGGAAGAAGAACCGAAAAAATAGTCATTCCGATGACCAAACGAATAGAAAGGGTAAAGCAAGCATTGTTTTACCCTTTTTTTTAAAATGTGCATAAATAGTTCATGCCCGAAAAAGCTAATACCGCATTTTCTTTCATAACTTTGCCAAAAATTTATCGGTAATTAAGGATGAAATATTTTGATAAAGTTCCGGCAGTCTTATTACTCGAAGACGGAACTTTTTTCAATGGCCAGTCTTGCGGAAAGATCGGCACCATAACCGGGGAAATATGTTTTAATACCGGGATGACCGGTTACCAGGAAGTTTTTACGGACCCCTCTTACTACGGTCAGATCCTGGTGATGACCAATGCACACATCGGCAACTACGGCGCCTTCTCTGAGGAAGTGGAATCCGGGCAGGTTCAGATCTCCGGGCTGGTAACCAAGAATTTTACCAATGCCTATTCCCGTAAATTGGCCGACCGATCCCTGCAGGAATACTTACTGGAAGAAAACCTGGTGGGGATATCCGATGTCGATACCCGTGCCATTGTACGCCATATCCGGAGCAAAGGGGCGATGAATGCGATCATATCCTCTTCGGAACTATCCATCGATGTATTGCAAAAAGAACTGGAAAAAGTCCCGTCGATGGCCGGCCTTGAATTATCGTCTAAAGTTACTACACCTGAGCCCTACTATTGGGGTGATCCGAAAGCTGAGTTTAAGGTGGCCGTGCTGGACCTGGGTGTCAAACGTAATATTCTGAGATGCCTGGAAGAAAGAGGCTGCTACCTGAAGGTATTTCCGGCCAAAACGACCTTTGAAGAGCTGCAATCATGGGAGCCGGACGGCTACTTCATTTCCAATGGCCCGGGAGACCCAGCGGTTATGGATTATGCTGTTGAAACCGTCAAGGCTATCCTCGAAGAAGACCAACCTTTGTTCGGCATTTGCTTGGGCCACCAGATCATGTGCCTGGCCAAAGGCCTGAAAACATATAAAATGCATCATGGACACCGAGGTATCAACCACCCGGTGATCAACCTGGAAACCGGCAAATGTGAGATCACCTCGCAAAACCATGGTTTTGGGGTAGACCGGGAAAGCAGTGAATCAGTCAAAGATCTTGAGGTAACCCATGTCAACCTGAATGACGACACCCTCGAAGGTATGCGGATCGTCAATAAGCAGGCGTTTTCCGTCCAGTTTCACCCCGAAGCATCCGCAGGGCCGCATGATTCCCGTTACCTCTTTGATGACTTCATCGAAATGATCCGGCAAACGGCATCTAAATTATCGGATGTACAAAACCAGCTTTCCTGAATGTGCTAGCCGGCAGATTTATTAATCGCTAAAACCAACAAAATGAGCTTGATCGCTATAGTCCATGGCAGACAGATCCTGGATTCCAGGGGTAACCCGACGGTAGAAGTGGAAGTGATCCTGGAAAATGGGGTCATGGGACGCGCAGCCGTTCCCTCCGGCGCCAGTACCGGTAAACACGAAGCCGTAGAACTGCGGGATACTGACGATAAACAATACCTGGGGAAGGGGGTTCAGCAGGCAGTCAGTAATGTGAACGACCTGATCAGCGAGGAATTGGAAGGCATCGATGTATTCGACCAGGGCCTGATCGACCAGATCATGCTATATGTCGACGGTACCGACAACAAGGGTAAGCTGGGCGCCAATGCTATCCTGGCCGTTTCCATGGCCGTGGCCAAAGCGGCAGCCAAAGAGTCCGGGCAGCCCTTATTCCGCTATATCGGCGGGGTAAATGCCAATACTTTACCGATCCCGTTGATGAATATCCTCAATGGTGGATCTCATGCGGATAACAGTATCGATTTCCAGGAATTTATGATCGTTCCGGTTGGGGCGGAGCGGTTTTCGGATGCCCTCAGGATGGGGGTCGAGGTGTTTCATCACCTTAAAAATGTATTGAAAGCCGGAAATTATGCCACTAATGTCGGGGATGAAGGAGGATTTGCCCCGAACCTGGCCTCTAATGAAGCGGCCATCGAAACGGTGCTGAAAGCCATTGAAGCTGCCGGCTATCGTCCGGGGGAGGATATCTATATCGCTATGGATGCCGCTACTTCCGAATTCTATGATGAAGCTTCGGGTATGTATCATTTTAAAAAATCGAGCGGCGATCAACTGTCATCTTCCGATATGGTCGGCTATTGGACCCAATGGGTAGATAAATACCCGATCATTTCCATTGAAGACGGCCTGGCGGAAGACGATTGGGCTGGGTGGAAGCAATTGACGGCAGCCATCGGGGATAAAGTGCAACTGGTTGGAGATGACCTTTTTGTTACCAATGTCAAACGTCTGCAAAAAGGTATCGATGAACAAATTGCCAACAGCATCCTGATCAAAGTCAACCAGATCGGCAGCCTCACCGAAACCATCGATGCGGTGAACCTGGCTACTGCACACGCTTATACCAGTATCATCTCTCACCGGTCGGGTGAAACAGAGGATACCACCATCGCCGATCTTGCCGTAGCCTTGAATGCCGGGCAGATCAAAACCGGCTCTGCATCTCGCTCCGACAGGATCGCCAAATACAATCAACTGCTTAGAATTGAGGAGGAGTTAGGCGAAACCGCGCGATTTATCGGAAAAAATTTTAAATTTGTTTCATAAATCCGTTAGCAGCCGGTCAATATATCATTACCGGCCGGGCTTATTTGGAACATTTATGCATAAATCCTTCCCGGCTTGAGCATCCTGAATGTCAAATACCTCAGGTCCCTGTATCAAAGGATCCCCGATTATTTGAAGAACAAATATGTGATCACCCTGGCCGTATTTGCGGTGTGGATGTTGTTTTTTGATCATAATAATTTAATCTCCCAGGTTAAATTACGGGTAGAATTGGGAAAGCTCCGTGGACAGAAAGCCTATTTCCAGGAGAAGATCCGTGAAGTGAAAAAAGACCAGCAGGAATTATTGACTTCCACCCGGTCTATTGAAAAGTTTGCCCGCGAAAAGTATTGGATGAAAAAAGAACATGAAGACATCTTTATCATCGTAGAAGAATAGCAATCCCTTCGACAGATCCCATTTCTTGTATTTCAAACGCTATCCCGAACCTTCGATATTTATCTATCCGGCAAATATTAAAATTTCTTTCTCATGAGCATCTTTAAGCAGACAGCATTTTTGATCATTATTTCTTTATTCTTAACGAGTTGTATGGAACCAGCAATAGAAACAAAGGAGGTTAGAAAGATCCCCCTGGAAGATTTTTTTAAAAATCCTGAAAAAACAAGTTATAAGATCTCCCCGAGCGGCACCTATTTATCCTATATGGCGCCCTACGAAAACCGGATGAATATTTTCGTGCAAAAGATCGGCGATCGAAAAGCGACCCGGATTACCGGGGAAACGGAACGTGATATTCCAGGCTATATCTGGAAAGGCGACGACCATATCCTGTATGTGAAAGATTTTAACGGGGATGAGAATTTCCATGTGGTGGTTGTCGGGAAAGACGGCAGTGATCTGAAAGACCTGACCCCTTTTGAAGGCGTCAGGGCGCAGATCATCGATGACCTGGAAGATTTCCCCGCTGAGATCCTTGTCAGTTTGAATAAAAGAAATCCCCAGGCTTTCGATCCTTACCGGTTGAATATTATTACCGGAGAAATGAAGATGATCGCCGAAAATCCCGGTAATATTACCGGTTGGCAAACCGACCATGACGGCAAATTACGCATTGCTACTACCTCCGATGGCGTTAATACCAGCTTGCTGTACCGGGATACGGAAGACGAACCCTTCAAAACCATCCTTACCACCAGTTTCAAAGAAAGCCTGAATCCTTTGTTCTTCACTTTCGATAACAAACAGATCTATGCTTCTTCCAATTTGGGCCGGGATAAGAGCGCTATCGTGAAATATGATATTGCCAACGGCGAAGAAATAGAAATGCTTTTTGAACATCCCGACGTGGATGTCAGCGGCTTATCCTATTCCCGGAAAAGGAAAGTGCTGACCTCTATCAACTATACCACCTGGAAATTGCAGCGGGAATACCTGGACGACCGAACGCGATCCATCTATGAACGGCTGGAACGGGAGCTAGGCAATAAAGAGGTGGTGATCGTCAGCGTAACGGATGAAGAGCATAAAATGCTGGTCCGTACCTATAGTGATCGCTCCCTGGGTGCTTATTACCTGTATGATGTGGCCTCCGATCAACTGGAGAAGCTGGTGGAAGTCAGTCCCTGGATCAACGAAGACGAAATGGCCGAAATGAAGCCGGTCAAATATCAATCCCGCGACGGGTTGACCATCCACGGATACCTTACCCTTCCGCAAGGCAAAACCACCAATCTGCCCGTGGTGGTGAATCCCCACGGAGGGCCCTGGGCTCGCGACAGGTGGGGCTTTGATGCCCAGGTGCAGTTCCTGGCCAACCGCGGATACGGCGTTTTGCAGATGAATTTCAGGGGTTCCACCGGTTATGGGAAGATGTTTTGGGAAAAGTCTTTTAAAGAGTGGGGCAAGGCGATGCAGGACGATATTACCGACGGGGTAAGCTGGCTCAAAGAACAAAAGATCGCTCAACCCGATAAAATTGCCATCTATGGCGCCAGCTATGGCGGTTATGCCACCCTGGCCGGATTAGCCTTTACCCCGGATGTATATACCTGTGGTGTGGATTATGTCGGGGTTTCCAACCTGTTTACCTTTATGAATACGATTCCCCCTTATTGGAAACCTTACCTCGAGATGATGTACGAGATGGTCGGCCATCCGGAGAAAGACAGTGTTTTGATGGCCAGCGCTTCTCCGGTGATGCATGTCGAAAAGATCACGGCACCGCTATTTGTCGCCCAGGGCGCTAAAGATCCCCGGGTTAATATTGAGGAATCCAACCAGATCGTGGATGCCATCCGCAGCCGGGGTGTCGAGGTGGAATATATGGTCAAGGAAAATGAAGGCCACGGCTTCCGCAACCAGGAAAACCGCTTCGAATTCTATGCGGCCATGGAAAAATTCCTGGCCAAACATCTGAAAGATGAAGCCGCTGCGGAAGAACCTGCGGGTTTGTAGGTTTGGAAAATTAGCTGGGATTAAATTTCAGCTTCTGGCGTCCAGATAGCTACCATTTATTAAAAGTATTTTTCCTGAAGTTCTTTCATCACCTCATGGTGTGGCCGCCCCAGGCCTTTTTCAGATTGCTCATAACCCCGGTTAATGCTATCTTCAAGTTTGTCTTTGCGACTGCCTTTGAGAAGTGCGGTTACTTTTTGGATCAGGTCCAGGTCTTCGACATCCATCAGGGCCTCTAACAGTGATTGTTTGGCTTGTTCTATTTTAGTTGTCGACATATCACGAATTTACGATTTTTAAAACGGAAGGTTACTCATTGCATGGTATAGACCTCCAGTGCCGATGGGTTTTCTAATCTCAAGTTAACCGATTCCCCCGCTGGCGGGGACAGAGTTATATCGTTTGTTAGCAGTTGGAAGGGACACTGCTAACATAGGGTTATATAACTCATTATAGAATGGGTTACGTACTTGCACTGCCCTAATGCCCCTGCTCCTTCAGGATCTTCAACACCATCGACCACAGGGTTTCATAGGGCACCACTTCTGCATCCATGGGTGATCCTTCGTAGGTATACCGGGCCTTGGTCAGTTGGTCGAGGTATTTTTCGGTTTTCTGTTGGGTTTTTTCATATTCGAAAAATTCCTTGTCCATGACCAGGATCATCTTGATAAACAGTTTGCTGCGGATATCTTCCTCCCGTTTCAGGTAGCGGTTGCGGTATACCTGCAGGGCGGTAACCCGGTCGATGATATCATGATGCTTGCCCTGTTGCAGCAGGAATAAAATGTGGATGATCAGGATGGCCATATTATATCCCCGTTTATCTTTGGAAAGGTTAGGCACCTCATTCAGGAATTTAAGGATATTGAACCGGTGGGTACGGTGCTTGCCAAGGAGCGCCGGATCGATTGGGGCATTAGCCAGGATAAAATGGAGGTATGCTTCATTGATGCGCCATTTTTCATCAACCTTGAGCGGGTTTGGTATTGTTTTTCAGTTCTCAAAAAATATATTTAAATTATAGTTTTAGTACCGAACATTTTAAGATAAAATGATTTGTAGTTATTCACCAATTGATACTAGCTTTAATCCGATATTTATGTAATGTATGTGGTGTATTTGATAACTGGCCCAACATTTCATTGAGTTGAATGAATTGTTTCCCGGTCACCTATCCTCGAAGACAACACCACATCATGATCTTTCCCCTGGTGGTTTAGGAAAGATTTTAGGGGCTAATAAATAAAGCCTGACACCAGGAAATCTATGGTTAACAAAAACCGAGACAAGCAAATGACAATCATAGGGACCATGAAATCCATCCGGCAACCCCAACAGATGGTCTGTGGTTTTAAGCTGGCCCGGCAACTCCTGGAAGCAGGTGTTTCCCTGGATACCTTTTTCTATTACCTCCATTTTCCCAATACTGGTAAACATTTCCTTTACCGAAACAAAACAGCCTTCAAGACCTTTCGCTTCAATTTAGACAAAGGTATCGATTGTCAACTGATACCGGCGCCTTTGAGCGAAGAGTTGATGGAGTTAATGGAGGGTAGCTATCTGACCTGGTGGACCCTCAATCATTCGGCCGGGAAGCAATGGTTTTGCTCTCACGAAAGCACTGCCAGAGTGCAGATCATAAAGTGTGGAAAAAATGAAGCCAATGCGCGTGCAAAAGTATTGATATGTCTTTTAGAAAAAACCTGAATCGCAGGGTAATCTTCTGATTATGGCTATAGGTATATATCATCCAACCTTTTGGTTGCTCCTATGGCTAAATTTGATGGCTGTAAAGGCCTATGGCCAGTCCATCCCTATTGGCAGCTCATTGTCAGATACGACACTGCTGTGCTATGACCAATACGGACAGGCTTTTACTCGTGATGAATTACGGATACCAACTTCTGCAGGCCGGACTGACGAAATATGCGCCGCCGGATATTTTGAGCTGTATTTTGAGGATATAGCCCTGCAAAACCACACCGGCTTTCATCATCCGGTTTATGGTAGCGCAGCCAAAGCTGCCGTTTGCCAGGTTTTTACCGATCTGTCGCAATTG
>JANQFB010000391.1 GCA_028278085.1 Chitinophagales bacterium | reverse complement strand
TCCCTGAACAAACGATCCCGGTTTCCCCGGAAGCAGGCCGGATAATGATATTGAAGCCGGAAGTCGTTCTTCCGGTCAATACAATAGGAAAGGATTCATTGTTAGGATCATAATCCCCATAAAGCTCTACGACATAATCGTCTGCCAAAACGCCGGGAATGGCATCATAGGCTGCCTGTATGGTTACATAGGTTTTGGAATTACCGACATCGTGAAAAACGGTTGCTGATGCCGAAAACGCCCAAATACTGAATATACAATAGCAAATACTACAGGCTTTACGCGTATTGATAACTCGCATAAATAAGATTTTAATATTTATATTTTTTAATTAAAATGAGGCACTTGCCCCGAAAAGCAACTCAACCAACGCCTTGTTCAAAAATAGCATTAATTACCGGAATTACCAAGTAAAAAAGGCTTTATTCCAGCGTAAAAATCGGGGATTTGCCCCGGTTTTTATAATCTATAATTGAAAATGAATTAATCTATTTTAAATTGGTTTTTAAAATCATATAAATAAATATTATCTAATAGATAATATTCGCATAATATATTTGATTTCCTGAATTTGTTTGCTTGAAATAAAGACGAGCTGTTAGCGGATTCCGTTGCATGGTCTACCGTAAAATATGCATCAAATACGTCACCATGTGTCGAAAGTTGGCCAGATGGGATCAAACCCCTGAAAAAGGCGATGGAAAGGGTGAAACGGGGCTTTAAATTCTTGGTATGTTTTTGGGGATTGGGAGGATGGAGGTGGATAGGGGGAGGGTATGTTTTGTGTAGAAATAAGTTAAAATTGCGTTAAATTTGTGTCAAAATTGCGTCAATTATAACATATAAGTTGTTGATTGATGTGTTTGGTGGGGAGATTGACTGTGTATGAGGTTTAAATGAATCCGGTGTGTACATGGATGATACACGGAATGGGTGAATCGATATATTTAGGTGGGGAGATTAACTTCGTTGATCTCTGGAGTGGGGGGCAAACCATCAAAAGTCCTTCGGACGTATTTTTATTTTATTTAGCCCCTAAAAAACAGGGTTTCTTAGGAGCCTCATTTCATAAAAATGGCCTCCCTTGGAGGCCTTTTGATGGTTTGTCGGGGTGGGGAGATTTGAACTCCCGACCTCTGCGTCCCGAACGCAGCGCGCTAACCGGGCTGCGCTACACCCCGAAATGCTTCTGGCATCTGATGCAAAAGTAACAAAATAAAAATAGGGAGCTTCAAACAGGGTCTAATTATTCGGGGAATGGAGGATATTAATTTGCTATGTTAATAACTACATTTAAATGTGCTATGATGCAAATTTTGCATTACATATTTTTGCAGCAAATCATTCCAACTTATGAAAGTCAGCAATATAAAACTACAGAAGGCAATAATCAATATTTACAACCACCTGTACGCTAATGCAGAGAAGAAAACTCCGCACGGCATATCGAAGGAGGTAGGAAAGATCTTACATACCGGTATGTACCTTGAAGAGCACACACTGAATAAGCCGGCTTTCGTTTTTAATAAGGCGGAGGAGAAAATGTTGCAGAACGGCAAGGCTAACAATTTTGCAAAATTCGTCAGGGACAGTTATCAAACCATGAATAAGGCTTGGGAAATATATGACGATGCCGAAAAAATCAATTTGAAGGATTTTGATGTTGCATATACGTGTGCACAATTGAATGGTGTCGAAATATCAGACCCAAATCGGGATGTATTTGGCGATTCTATTGAAATATTCCGGAGTCAGTGGGCAAAACAAGCTGGTGGACAGTTTTTTACCGATTCTTTGGTAACGCACTTGGCAATGAAACTACTAGAGTTTGATCCAAGGAAAGGGGATAACTTGGTTGATATTTGTTCAGGTACAGGAGGGTTCCTTCTTGCTGGGCTTAACAGGATCAGAGAATTGTTAGAAAGCGAACAGAAAGACCAAAAAAATGTGGAGAAAAGGGTAGTTGAGTTAGCGCGCAAGTGTATTTATGGACAGGAATATGATAAAGAGGTTTGCTCCATTGCCAATGCAACATTGAAGGCAAGGGTTGGCGATGCAACTCATACGTTTGTAATGGAGGGAGATTCCTTAGCGTTCTCGAAGTTCGCAAGTAACGATTCCAGGATTAAATTCGATTCGCAAACTTGTGTTGCAGGAAATCCACCGTTTGGAACGAAGATTACAATCAAAGACCCTAAAACATTGCAACATTTTGAGTTGGCTAAAGTCAAGGCGCGACAGAATGATGTCGTACCCACAAAATTGACAGCAAGAGCTCCTGATATTTTATTTCTCGAGCAAAACATAAAGTTACTGAAGCCGGGGACTGGACGGTTATCATTAGTTGTGCCTTACCAAATTTTGAGCGGACCGCAAACATTGTATATCAGGAAGTGGTTAATGTTGCATACAATTATTTCGTCCGTAGTTGACTTGCCCGCTGACACATTTCAACCGCATACTGGAACAAAAGCGTGCCTATTGACTCTGGTTAGGAGAGAAAAACCATTAGAAAGTGTTGATGAAATTGATGAGTATAACATTTTCATGTCAACACCAAGATGGATTGGGCATGACCGTAGGGGAAATCCCATATTTAAACGAAACCTTGAAGGTTCGCTCACAGATGAACCATTAACTGATTTCAACGAATTGGAACGTGCTTTTGAACTTTACAGACAGGGGAAGGATTTTAACCAAGCTCATGACCAGAGTTTTGCTGTTTCGTCAAAAGATGTAGTGAATGCTTCGTTATTGCAATTAAACGCACAATATCATAAGCCGTCTGAATTTGGCAGTGTGCAGATCAAAGTCAATAAGTGGAAAACAGTTATGCTTGGTGATGTGGTTGAGAGGATTTTTTATCCTGGGCGATTTGTGAGAGGTTATGTTGATTATTATCAAGGGGCCGTTCCGTTTTACGGTGGAAAAGAGATCATTCAAATGGTTATTGGAAGCAACAAATGGATTGGTCATAATCATCCAAAGCTGGATGAACTTACAGTAAAAACGGGCTGGATATTGATTACCAGGAGCGGTACTACTGGTATAGTTTCAGTTGTTCCTGAGGCGTGGAACGGATATGCAATGAGCGAACACGTTATTCGAGTTGTACCGAATGAGGAGAAGTTAGACCCGTATTATTTACTGGCTTTTCTCAAAACGAAATACTGTCAGGATTTAATTTCAAAAGGGGTCTATGGTTCTGTCATTGATTCTATTACGCCTGATTTTATTGGAAACCTTGAAGTTCATATACCCAAGGATAAAGATGAATATTTGAAAATTGTTGAAAAAACTAAGGAAGCGGAACGAATGCGAAATAGTGCTTTACTACGCACTCATGAAAGTATTGATTCGCTCAATGGAATGTTAATAGGCTAAATTCGATTATGACTGTGCAGTATTTGCTCCATAAGGTCTAACAACTCATCTACTGTTTGATTGCCTTGTAACTGATTGCTACGCTTTAGCATAAGGAAGGTATTGGCAGGCTCGTGCATACCCTCTCTGTCCAAAGGAATTATATGACCAGACTGGATGATTGTTGCGTCCGCAATAACCTCTGCAAGGCGAATAGAGGTTTTTTGAATTGGGTCAAGATACTGTCCGGGCTCTACATCATGTTCCATCATAAAAGCGAAGCACGTTTTGATGCTATCGTTGGGTAGTTCAGGAGCTCCTTCCATGCTGAAACACTGCAAATAATATTTAACCTCTACCAATGTTGCATTAACTTCATCCGCATAGAACTTGTGGTCTGGTTCGAGCAGCCACCTACTTATTCGGTTGCCGTCAGCACCATGTTGAGGTCTGCCAGGTACAATACTTGAATGAGGTTTCCAAGGTGGGGAACGTCTGCCAGCATCACGAAGTTTCGTTGTTAATCGAGTTATCTGCCTGCCGTCAAAATCGTGGTCAAGCAAGTGTTTACGAAATGTCCTAGAAACCAAACTCATCAATTCCCGAACTTCCTTAACGGAAATATCAGCCCCCTTTTCTGCTAATTCACGGATTCTATTTAGATTTTGAACGAGCGTCATAGTTGTTTGAAAAGTTCCTCCTTCGTGATACCAAAAGCATCTGCAAAACGCTGAATATTCTTGAGAGAGACATTACGCTCACCTCTTTCAACCATTCCGATGTAAGTTCTGTGAAAGTCGGCTTCCTCTGCTAACTTCTCTTGGCTCCAACCTCTTGCTAATCGGTGCTCTCGAATACGTTTGCCAAATTCTTTTAGGACATCAAATTTCACTATGCAAAGAACGCTCTATGAATACAATAAGTCTACATACAATACATATCATGGGTGGGTAGGGAAGCAAGTGATTTTGCAAAGCTTAGGCTTGTGGGGTGGCCATGTGTGGCTTTGAAAATTGGCTTACTTTGAGCTGGCGATAATCAAACCCGACTCCCGATCGATCAGGTATCGGCCGGTAGGTGGAAGCTTCCTCCTATACAGAACTTCATACCGGAAATTATTTAAATTATTACTGATCTTTCTTTATTGTTATGAGTAACAAAGGTCATTGAATCAGCATGGGTGTGGCAGTAGTTTTGGGAAACGATTTTCGTCGTTTCGATCACCTGAATTATCAGCAACTTATCCATGTTAACCGTTAAAAAAGAAGGCATATTATTGGAAAAAACCCGGCGGGGTTTTGAAAACGAAGCGGTGTTTAATCCTGCTGCCGTCAGGGTCGATGATGATGTGCATCTGTTCTACCGGGCTGTTAGGGAAGGGAATTACTCTTCGGTCGGGCATTGTAAACTGGAAGGGCCGCTGAAAGTTGTGGAGCGGAAAAAGAAACCCATCCTGTTCCCGGAAAGAAAATATGAAGCCCAGGGCATAGAAGACCCGCGGATCACCAAGATAGAAGATACCTATTACCTGACCTATTCGGCTTATGACCGGGTGAATGTTCTGGGTGCAGTCGCGACCACTACCAATCTGAAAACCTTCAAAAAACTCAAGATCATCACGCCCAAGTTTACTTACCGGGAGTATAAGCACTTCATCGAATGCTGTAACGGCATCAGTGAAAAGTACCTGTATCACTATAAAATATTCAAGGAGCACGGGCTTGGAAGAGAGTTATCCCGGAAGTTATATGTGTGGGATAAGAATCTTATGTTCTTTCCGAAAAAGATCAACGGCAAATTTGCCTTACTGCACCGGATCCATCCCGGTATCCAGATCGTCTTTTTCGACGACTTCCGGGAATTGACCAATGATTTCTGGGAAGATTATATGATGAACCTGGAAAACCATATCGTTATGGATCCCAAGTTAGCCCACGAATCCAGCCACATAGGCGGGGGATGTCCACCCATCGAAACGAAGGAAGGTTGGGTGATTATTTATCATGCCGCAGAGGATACCCCGCATGGATTTATATACCATGCCTCCGCAGCTTTGCTGGATTTGAAGAACCCGAAAAAAGAGTTGGCCCGGTTACCGCATCCCTTGATCTCTCCGACCTACAAATGGGAAAAAGAGGGAATTGTGAACAACATCATTTTTCCAAGCGGCGCCGTGGTTTTCGATAATAAACTATACATCTATTATGGAGCTGCGGATATGAGGGTTGCCGTGGCCTCCGTCAATATGGATGAATTGATCAAAGCATTAGTACAATCAAAATAGATCACCATGTATCACCAAATAACAGTCCCTAACCAGGAGGTTTTGTTTATTACCTCTTACCCCCCGAGAGCTTGTGGAATTGCCACCTATAGTAAAGATCTGATTGACGCCGTCCATCGCAAATTTTACCCCTCCTTAAACATTAAGGTGTGTGCACTGGAAGAAGGGAATACCTCAAGGTCTTATCCCGAGGCTGTCAAATACACCTTGAATTCCTTATCCCTGCCGGCTCACATGGACCTTGCCTATCGCATCAACCAGGATGATGCGGTCAAAATGGTGTTTGTCCAGCATGAATTCGGATTATTCGGTGGCGAATACGGAGAATACATCCTGCAATTACTGTATTCCCTGACCAAACCCGTTTCCATCACCTTTCATACCGTTTTACCGGATCCGGATGACAAACGAAAATCAGTCATCCAGGCCATAGCTGAGGTTTGTGATCAACTGGTGGTTATGACAAAATCGTCATCGGATATCTTGCGGCAGGCCTATCAAATTCCAAAAAAGAAGATATCGGTAATTCCGCATGGTACACATATCGTACGATGGAGAAACAAGGATCATGCAAAGAAAGTCTACCAATTGGACGACCGCCTGATCCTCTCGACGTTCGGCCTTTTGAGTTCCAATAAAAGTATCGAAACGGCCTTGGATGCCTTGCCAAAGGTTGTTGAACAATTCCCAAATGTGTTGTATTTTGTCCTCGGGCAAACGCATCCCGGAGTCGTTCAGCACGAAGGGGAAGTCTACCGGGAATTCCTGGAGGAAAAGGTTGCTACATTGGGGCTTGGAGATAATGTCCGTTTTGTCAACAAATACCTGAGCCTGTCGGAATTGCTGGAATACCTCTGCCTGACGGATATATACCTGTTTACTTCCAAAGACCCCAACCAGGCTGTCAGCGGCACTTTCGCCTATGCCATGAGCAGCGCCTGCCCGGTTATTTCCACACCCATCCCCCATGCCCTGGAAATGTTGACAGACAATGCCGGGATGATTATTGACTTCCAGGAAGCCGGACAATTAGCCGATGCTGCCATCCGGCTCCTAAGCAATCCCGGACTAAGGGCAGAAATGGGCAGGAATGCTTTTCATCATACCCGGGCAACGGTCTGGGAAAACACCGCTGTCGCACATGCCCGCTTATTTACCCGATGCATGCCATCACCGAAATCCGGCCCTTCCCTGATCTTTAACTTGCCGGAGGTAAACCTGGAGCATCTTTATCATATCACCGATCATTCAGGGATGATCCAGTTTTCGGATATCTGTGAACCGGATATTGATTCGGGCTATACGTTGGATGATAATGCCAGGGCCATGATCGCGGTAGCAATGCATTTCGAATTAACAAAAGATGCGGGAGACCTGGCCCTGATCGATACCTATCTGAACTTCATCGACCATTGCCGGCAACCCAACGGTAGCTTCCTCAATTATGTAGATAAAGCCGGCGAGTTTCACATACAAAACGATTATTCCAACCTGGAAGATTCCAATGGCCGTGCCATATGGGCGCTGGGCGTAATAGCGTCTTATGCTCATATTTTACCAGCGGCCCTGGTAAAAAAGGCGGTCCGCATTTTGCAGGCCACGAAAGCCGGCATTTTCAAGCTGGAGTCGCCCCGGGCGATAGCCTTTGCCATTAAGGGATTATATGCTTATCATCGTACCTTTGAAGAAGAAGAAACAAGGCTGGTGATCGAGGCCCTGGCCAAAAAGCTGCTGGATAAATACAATGCCGTATCGGATACGAACTGGAAATGGTTCGAGGAATATATGACCTATGCCAACAGCACCTTGCCGGAGGCCATGTTATATGCCTATCTGGCCACGGGCGAGCCTTCCTATAAGATGATCGCTCATATCACCTTCGAATTCCTGATCAGCCATCTCTTCCAGGGGGAACAGATCAAAGTCATCTCTAACAGAGGATGGTTCCACAAGGGCGGTTCGCCAAAAGAATACGGTGAGCAACCGATCGATGTGTCTTACACCATTCAGGCCCTGGAATTATTCTACCGGGTATTCCGGGATGAAGCCTATTATCAGAAAATGTTCACTGCCTTCAGTTGGTTTTTAGGGAACAATCACCTGGATCAGATCATCTATAATCCTTTGACCGGTGGTTGTTATGACGGATTGGAAGAGCATAGTGTAAACCTGAATCAGGGCGCCGAATCGACGGTATGTTACTTGGTCGCCCGGCTGATCATCGAAAGGAACAAAAAGATCGCGGGCAGAGAATTGCCGGAACCGACCACCTATCAAATACCGCAAAAGGTTACGATTGGCTGATCACAGCCGGCTATGCCTGGTTTCCATGGGTGGGAAGCAGCCATTTCCTAATATTTATCATAGCAATACATGATATCCCTCATTTGAACGGGGTACTGATTACGTTTACTTTACCGGAAATATTTTGCCATGCCCGACACGGTTGCACAAGTAATGACCAAGGATTTTTTTACGATCGATATATCCAGCGCTTTAAAAGCCGCCATCGAAATGTTCGATACCTGTGCCATCCGGCTGTTGCCGGTCGTATCCGGGAAAAAACTTGCCGGTACCCTCGACCGCTCGGATATCTTCACACTGGGTATGAACAACCTTTTCGATGGGGATAACGAAGGATCGGATGTGGCGGCAATGTTGTCGGTAAAAGACGTTATGACCCGGCAGCCGGCGGTTATTTCACCGGAGGACCCGATCCAATCGGTGGCTAATCGACTGGTCCGGGAAGAGTGGCATGAGTTGCCGGTTACGG